>JAZDGZ010000001.1:0-3805 GCA_043806375.1 Pseudomonadota bacterium
AACCCGCAGGTGTTTTCCAAGTTGCTCGATGATCAATGGGACATCTTTTCTCGGGCTCTTGATGCATCCGGCCTGAAAGCCAAATAATATGGGGTCCTTGAGCAATTTCCTCTTCGGCACGGCGCCGCCTCAGCAGTCAAAGGTCTTTCTGCTGGGGTGGTGCCACACCCCTATGAGGTGTTTTGAGATCCACCCAAGACTTGTATTTTCCCTGTTACGCGGTCATTTTGGGAGACGCGCTGATCTGTAGCACCGATAAGTGACTAAGGAGGCCGTGCTTTTGGATCCTCGACGTTGTTGAGCGCAGGTGAGAGGTGTGAGGACACCTTGGCAAAGGAGAACTGACAATGCTTTATGAATCGGAATCCGGCACATTCAGGATAGCCCTTGCCGGGGATTGTATCCTTACCAGGCGCCTTTCTGTGTTTCGCGAAGAGCGCTTTCTTAAACTTCGTGATGTTTTTCGTGGAGCCGATGTTGGCTTTGCAAACTTCGAGTCTACGGTTCACAACTACCTCGAAGGGCATCAAAACCTCTCAGAGGGAACTTATGTAACGACAGAGCCGTCCCTGCTGGAGGAGCTTAAGTGGGTGGGCATTAACATGGTTTCATGTGCGGGCAGCCACTCCTTCGACTACGGGGAAGAAGGTATTTTGCGCACGATTCAGTATATGGATAAGGCGGGAATGGCCCATGCCGGCACCGGACGCAATTTGCGAGAGGCGAGAAGTCCGACGTTTCTTGATACACCCAATGGCAGGGTTGCACTATTGGCTGTCACAGCTCATTTCACTGATTGGGTCATTGCGGGAGAACAGAGGCCTGACGTCCCCGGTAGGGCAGGGTTGAACCCCTTACGGTATTCTACCGCTTACGCAATCGATGAACCGGGAATGAAGGAGTTAAGGCGTTTGGGCTCTGCGCTCGGGATTGAAGCGGCAAAAGAGCGCAGGAAGAATCTGGGTTCTCCAGTTCCTACTGATGGTCCGGACACTTATCATTTTCTGGGAAAGAAGTTTGTGACCCGTGACGCCTTCTCTATTCAGACGGTGCCTCATCACCAGGATCTTATGGAGAATCTTAAACAGGTGCGAGAAGCCAGAAGCATGGCTGACTGGGTCGTCGTAAGTCTTCATTATCATGAGAGGGGTGGTTCCAATTTTTCGACAGCCCGGCTGCGGAGCGAATTGGAGGAACCCGCTGATTTTGTGCGCGAGTTTGCCCACCGATGTATCGCTGAAGGGGCGGACATATTTGTAGGCCATGGTCCGCAGGTGCCTTTTGGAATTGAAATCTACATGGGCAAGCCCATATTTTACAGTTTGGGTTCCTTCGTATTTCAGCTTGAGACCATTCGCTATCTTCCTGAAGAAGCTTATCGTCGTTATGACTTGGACCATATGGCAACCCCCGCCGATTTCGTGGCCGCAAGGTATAAGAACGACACCGTTGGACATCCCGCCGATCCCCGTCAGTGGCAGCAAGTTTGTGCAGCTTGCCGCTACCAGGGCGGCATTCTCGATGAGATTGCGCTCTACCCCCTGGATTTGGGATACGGGAAACCGCGCAGCCAGCGAGGGAGACCCTTGCTGGCGGATGATGAGCTTGGAGAGAAGATCATAGCCCGTGTCGGAGGAATCTCAAAAAGATTAGGAACAGAGGTGGTGTATGCGAAAGGGCATGGGCTGGTCTCCCTTACATGAAAATTCGGGATAAAGGGCAATTAAATGGACTCCTTAAGCAATTTCCTCTCCGGGCTCATCATCGCGCTTCAACCTGGTAATCTTTTTTATTGCTTTATTGGGGTATTGGCGGGGACACTGGTCGGAATCCTTCCGGGGATTGGTCCTACCGCTGCCGTTGCCCTCCTCCTGCCGGCCACCTATCACCTGAATCCGATTTCTGCGATTATCATGATGTGTGGGATTGCCTATGGGGCTATGTACGCAGGATCAACGACCTCAATCCTTCTCAATGTCCCTGGAGAGGCAGCCTCTGTAGTCACATGTTTGGACGGCCACCAAATGGCTAAGAAAGGCCGGGCCGGGCCTGCCCTTGGCATTGCAGCACTCGGATCTTTCATTACCGGCACATTGAGCGTCGTTGCATTGATGTTTCTCGCACCAACCTTGGCAAGAGCCGCTCTGGTCTTTGATTCACCCGAATATTTTTCTCTTATGCTCATGTCGTTAGTCATCGTGACCTACCTTGTAAGGGGCTCTATGCTTAAAGCCCTCATCATGGTGGGAATGGGCTTGATCCTAGGAACGGTTGGGATGGACGTGATCAGCGGGACAGAACGCTTTACTTATGGCTTTCTTGCCTTGGTTGACGGCATTGGAATTATCCCTGTGGTCATCGGCCTGTTTGGCGTCACCGAAATTCTGGAAACCTTGGGGTCCTCCATTAAGAGAGAGGTCTATGACAAGAAAATTAGGGGGTACCTGCCCACCCGTCAGGACTGGAAGGATTCAGGCGGGGCCATAGCCCGTGGGGGTTTTTTGGGGTTTATTATGGGCATTTTCCCAGGAATGTCCCCTATGATCCCCACGTTTTTGTCCTACGGCATCGAAAAAAAGCTTTCCAAACACCCGGAGCGATTTGGGACAGGCGTGATTGAGGGGGTGGCGGGTCCCGAGGCCTGCAACAACGCCGCTGCCGTCGGATCCTTCATACCGCTCTTGAGCCTAGGGATACCCTCCAACGCTTTTAATGCCGTGTTGCTCGGAGCACTGATGATCTACGGATTGCAGCCTGGCCCGCTATTGATCAAAAGCAGCCCGGATTTGTTCTGGGGAGTTGTGGCCAGCATGTATATCGGCAACGCAATGCTGTTGGTACTTAACCTGCCCCTTATACCGATCTGGGTAAGAGTCTTGCGGATACCTTATACCTTGCTCTCAGTCCTCATACTCATCTTTTGTTTCGTCGGTTCTTACAGCATCAATTACAGCATATATGAGGCTATGATTACCTTTGCCTTTGGTCTCTTTGGTTATGTGATCAAAAAACGTGGGTTCGAATCTCCCCCTTTAATCCTTGCTTTTGTTTTGGGTCCGTTGATTGAAGTGGCATTTCGACAATCCATGATCGCCTCGGATGGCAGTTTTATGGTCTTCGTAAACCGGCCCATATCCGCTTTTTTGATGATGGTGGCCTTGGGAATCATTGTGACCGCCTTCATTAAGAAAAGATCTTTCGCCGAGGTCATTGGGAGGGAAGACTAGCAAAGCTTCTCATTAATGAAGAATACCCTCTGATCTTAACCCGAGTGGTCTCGCTGAATGTCCTCACTTAGTACCTACCACCCAATCTCTACGCTATTCCGCATCTCGCCTGTGTCAATGCACCCAGCCTGCACCGTCAGACCACCCGCAAAACCGGGGCCTTGAGGAAGGCCTTAACCTTTCAGATAAAATTTGTTGCCAATTATAATAAGGCTTGCGATTTTTGTCGGATCGCTCCATTATTAAGTGTCTAGTTTCAATAACCTAACCAGAGGGTCAAACCGCATTATAGTAGGCCTACGACCGCCTCATATCCTGCCCAAAAGTGGTTACAGGTCGTTCTAAGGTTATAATCATTGAGCGTTTTCTTGGTGTTAAGGGATAACTACTGATTTTTCAAAGAGGCCAGAGAAATGGATCAGACAGTGAAATTGACGGTTGACGGAAAGACCTATGAATTGCCCCTGATCATCGGCACCGAAGGAGAAAGGGGCATCGATATCTCCCGGCTTCGACAGGAAACGGGGCTCATTACCCTTGATCAGGGATTTGGCAATACCGGGAGCTGCAAGAGCAGC
>JAZDGZ010000002.1:0-2906 GCA_043806375.1 Pseudomonadota bacterium
CAGGTTGGTCATGACAGCTCCTCAAAGACTCACAAAAACCCGCAACATCGGCATCATAGCCCATATTGATGCGGGGAAGACCACCATAACCGAGAGGATCCTCTATTACACCGGCCGGGTGCACAGGATGGGTGAAGTCCATGATGGAGAGGCCACCATGGACTGGATGCTGGAAGAAAAGGAGCGAGGGATCACCATAACTTCAGCGGTCACTTCCTGCAACTGGCAGGGCCATATCATCAACCTGATAGACACCCCCGGCCATGTGGATTTCACCATAGAGGTGGAGCGATCTCTACGGGTGCTCGATGGCGCCATAGGGGTCTTCTGCGCCGTAGGAGGCGTGGAACCCCAATCAGAGACCGTATGGCATCAGGCCGATCGATACAAGGTCCCCAAGATCGCCTTCATCAATAAAATGGATCGCGTCGGCGCCGACTTTTTTAGGGCCGTCGACATGATTAGGGATCGTCTCGGGGCGACCCCCCTGATTGTTCAACTCCCCTGGGGGTCCGAAGACGCCTTCCTGGGGGTCATTGACCTGCTGAAGATGAAGGCGATTGTCTGGCAGGAAGAGAGCCTCGGCGCCGACTTCCAGGAGGTATCCATCCCCCCCGACCTCTCGGAGGAGGCCGCCAGATATAGAGAACTCCTCATCGAGACCCTGGCTGACAAAGACGATGTGATCATGGACAAATACCTCTCGGAAGAGGAAATAGACGTCCCCGAGCTCAAACGGGCCGTGCGGGCCGCCACCGTAAAGCTGAAACTTGTCCCGGTTTTCTGCGGGGCTGCATTGCGGAACAAGGGCATCCAGCCCCTGCTGGACGCCATTGTGGACTGCCTCCCCTCGCCCCTGGATGTGCCCCCGATCACTGGACATGAGCCGTCCTCCGGCAAAGAGGATTCCAGGCTGGCAACCAGGAAAAGCCCCCTTTCCGCCCTCGCTTTCAAGGTGCAGCTGGATCAGGGAAGGAAGATGACCTATCTTCGAATTTATTCGGGAAAGGTCAAAGCGGGCGACACGGTCTATAACCCGGGGAAAAAAGTGAAGGAGAAACTTGCCCGCCTTTTGAAGATGCATTCCAACAAAAGAGAGCGGATCGATGAGGCCTCTGCAGGTGATATCATAGCCGCCATGGGACTGAAGCTGACCACCACCGGCGACACCCTTTGCAGTGAAGACCAGCCCATCCTGTTGGAGCCCATTCAGTTCAATACGCCGGTGATCTCCATGGCCATAGAGCCTAAAGGGGTTCAGGACCAGGAAAGGCTCATGGACGGCCTGGAAAAACTGTCGGATGAAGATCCGACCTTCAAATTCAAGATAGATGAAGAGACCGGGCAAACGGTCATATCAGGCATGGGGGAACTTCATCTGGATATCCTGGTGGGCCGACTCAAGAGGGAGTTTTTCGTGGATACGAACCGAGGAAAGCCGCAGGTCGTATACAGAGAAACGGTCTCCAAGAAGGTGCAGCACGAAGAGATATTCCAGAGAGAGCTGGCAGGCCAACAGCACTTTGCGGGCGTCAAAATTGAGCTCTCTCCCCTCCCCCGTGGGAGCGGCAGACGTTTTGTGGACCGGTGTGGGAATCCCGATCTCACCGAGGAAATGCTGACGGCCGTCAGAGAGGGGACTGAAGAGGCGGCCAGCAGCGGCGGCCTCATGGGTTATCCGGTCATCGAAGTGGAAACCGCCCTTTTGGACGCCCAGATCCACGCCATGTATTCCAATGCCATGGCCTTCAGGATCGCTGCTTCCATGGCCTTTCGAAATGCCTCTTCACAGGCTGATCCTATTCTTCTGGAACCCATCATGAAGACGGAAATCCTGATCCCCGAGGAATTTATGGGAGAGGTCATCGGCGACCTCAACACCCGACAGGGGAAGATCGAGCAGATCACAAGCAAGGGATCCGTCCAGGCCCTGACGGCGAGCGTCCCCCTTTCCAAGATGTTCGGCTATTCTACAGCGCTTCGTTCCGTGTCACAGGGAAGGGGTACCTTCACCATGCAATTCAGCCATTACGACAAGACCTGAAAGCTTTTATCTCTTGACAACATTTGCGTTTCTTGACTAAAGTATCTGCGTTTAGTAGTAAACCTACCGCTTACGACACATGTTCAAAAGAAGAGAAGGGGACTTTCAAGAGAAAGGAGGCAAAAATTCGAATGAAAAAGGGAATCTTAACGCTGGTTCTGGTCTTTCTGGGTGGGCTGATCTTTGTCGCAGTAGGGGCTATGAGTGCCGCGGAGCTCCCTACAAAGGCGAAGGACGTGGTCATCATTGATACTAAGGGCTATGCAAAAGATAAAAAAGGCCCTGTAAAATTCGCCCACAAGAAGCACAGTGAGGAATTCATCAACCTGCAAAACAAGAAAATACTATGCATAGAATGTCATCATGATTACAAGGACGGGAAGAACATATGGAAAGAGGGTGATCCTGTGCAGATGTGCAATGCCTGTCATAACCCTGAGAAGAAGCAAGGGAATGCGGACAAACTGCAAAACGTCTTTCACCAGAATTGCAAAGAATGTCATCAGGAGTTGGTAAAGGCGAAGATCAAGAAGGCCTCAGAAGCGCCCACCAGGTGCAACAAATGCATGCATGACTGAGATTCCACATCCTGTTTGTTGGTAAATAAAAAGCCGCTCACCGAAGATGAGCGGCTTTTTATTGATCTATATGCCATGCCTGGGTGCGCGTTGCCTGGGCTTCGAAAAACGCTCAAAACCCGTTGGAGTGGCTTTGATAAAGGCCCGCCTTAGACCTCCGTGACCGTTATGGCCTCTTGATCACAGACTTCTACGCAGCTTTCACAGCCCAAACACTCCTCTGCATTGACCGCCACAGACTTTCCGTCCTGCATCTCATAGACGTCAACGGGGCAAACCTCAAC
>JAZDGZ010000003.1:0-7229 GCA_043806375.1 Pseudomonadota bacterium
GCTCAACAACCTACTGGAAAACGCCCTGGAAGCCATGCCAAAGGGGGGAGAGCTCACACTGAGGGTGAAACGTGATAACCGTCATCTCTTGATCGCCGTCGAAGACACGGGCTGCGGAATCCCGAAGGAGCAACTGGACGCAGTCTACGACCCTTTCGTCACGTCCAAGACCAGGGGGGCCGGCCTAGGGCTCACCTTGGTTCACCAAGTCGTCATGAACCACAAAGGCGACATCAGAATCACCAGCGAGTTAAATAAGGGGACGGAGGTAACCATAAGACTCCCAATGCACGAGGACTAACAGGCTGCTGAAAAACGCCCATCTGCTGCGTTACCCTCATTCCGCGTCATTGCGGCGTACTTGTATGTACGCCTCATTCCCCGGAATTTCGGGTGCCTTGCATCTGGACATTTTTCAGTAGCCTGCTCAGCAGGTGTTTTTCGGCAACCTGTTAAGGCTCAAAGGAGAGATCATGAGGAGAAAAGGTAAAAGACGCATCATCTGGTGGCTTGCTGTTCTGCTGATTGTCGCGGCAGCCATCCTGGCCTGGTATTTTCTGGGCGCGGAAAAGGTTCGTGAGACGACAGAAGAAGTGAAGAAGGAAAGGGCTGAAGGCCCTAGGAAAGAAGAGGTTTCTGCGGTTGAGAAGGCCCCCGGGGTCACCCAAGAGATTCCCGAAGCGAAACGCCCGGAGCCGAGAGATGAATGCGCTCTGACCGAAAAGGATGTTCGAGAATTCTTTGCTTATCTGAATACAAAAAGTTACATCCAACACCTCGATGAGGGGACGGATACCTATGATCACTTCAAGAGATTGATCAAGAGATTGTCCGCGAAGACCCCTATTCCGGCCGGCGAGGGGATTGATACTGCCCTGATGGTCAAGAATGTTTTTCATTTTTACCGCGTTCTGGATAAGATCGATATCCGATTGCTCAAAGAGATCATCGCCAATGAAGTCGAAACCTTGGAATTGACCCTAGAGCTTTTTTACAAGTGGCTCATGCTCGGCGAGCGATGCCCGGATCCGGAGGGGGTCAGGCCCTCGCAGGAGGTGATCTATCATTATGCCGGCTTCTTCCTGAATACCATGGGCGGCAGGGCTTATCTCCTGAGAAGACCACTGAGACTCCGGCTCCTGTTCAGCTATTACAGCCTATTGATTGTTCACGAAGCAGACAGGACAAAAAAGAACAGCTACGGCATAGATATCTTTCCCCTGATCGCCCCTCTGGCCAAAGAGATCAGCATTTCCCCGGATTTTCACTTTAGAGACGACTATCTGTTGCGGTTGAACCAGATCGACAAATATTACCTGCAAAAGAGATCCCCATGACCAATCCAGCATCCAGGAACCTCTAAAAGAGTGGGGAGAACGGCTCATAGCTGCGGCCAATCAACACGGCGGAAGAGATAATATCACCGTGGTTCTGGTCAGGCTCAACGCGTGAAGAGCCCTCCCTCCATCCTAAACCGTATTGTCCCACAAATATATTGATACCCGCCAGACAATTGGGTATTGGTTAAGCTTGATGAACTCGTAAAAAGTCTCCTTCACCCTGTTCGTCCTTCGATACCTCAGGACGAACGGTCTTTCCGATCATGGTGAGGTATCGAACCATGAACGGGATGCTCGTGTTTGACTTTTTACGAGGGCCTCAACCGCAGTTCCAATGGAGATGACCTGGGAGGCCATATGAGTGAGCGAAGGAGTGGGATCCTTTTTCACATCACATCCCTGCCTTCCCCCTTTGGCATAGGGGACATGGGGCGAGGGGCTTATAAGTTTGCCGATTTCCTGGCCACGTCCAAACAGGGCCTCTGGCAGATCCTGCCCCTGAATCCGACGGATCTGGTATACGGAAATTCACCCTATCACAGCACCTTCGCCTTTGGGGGGAGTTCCCTTCTCCTTAGCCCGGAACTCCTTGCTCAGGAGGGCTTTCTCGACCAGGGGGACCTGGCTCCGCCTTCCTTTCCAGAGGAGAGGGTCGATTTTCCTGGCGTGGTGAAATATAAGGACGCCATCCTTCGGCGGGCCTACGAACGCTTCAAGGGAAATGGAGAGCCTGATGGATATCGAGAATTTTGTGTGGAAAACGCCTATTGGCTCGACGACTTTGCGCTTTTCGCCTCCCTGAAAGAGCACCATCAGGGGCGGGTCTGGAGCGAATGGCCTCATGGCCTAAGAGACAGAGAGCCGGAGGCGCTCCAATCATGGAAACGGGAACACCATGATAGGGTTGAGAGGGAGAAGTTCGTTCAGTATCTCTTTTTTAAACAGTGGCTTGCCCTCAAAGTCTATTGCAACGGGAAGGGCATCAAAATCATTGGAGACATACCCATCTATGTGGTCTACGACAGCGCCGATGTGTGGGCCCATCCCGGACTGTTCAATCTGGACCACGAAAAAAGACCCCTCACCGTTGCCGGTGTGCCACCCGATTACTTCAGCGAAACAGGACAGCTCTGGGGCAACCCCGTCTACCGGTGGGATGCCGTCCAAGCGACAAATTATGATTGGTGGCTGAAACGTCTGGCCCACAACATGAAACTGTTTGATCTCCTGCGGGTGGACCATTTTAGGGGCTTCATTGCCTATTGGGAGGTGCCCGCGACGCAGAGAATCGCCACCCCCGGTCAATGGGTAAAGGCGCCTGCCATGGATTTTTTCAAGCGTCTCATGGATAGATTCCCCAGCCTGCCGATCATCGCCGAGGACCTTGGCACCATCACTCCGGACGTGTGGGAAGTGATGGATCATTTTGGTTTTCCCGGCATGAAAGTGCTCCTCTTTGCCTTCGGGGAAGGCCTGCCCTCTAACCCATATGCCCCTCATAATCATGTAAAGAATTGTGTGGTCTACACCGGGACCCACGATAACAATACCGCAAGGGGCTGGTTCGAAAATGAGGCAGCCCCTCGAGACAAAGAGAGACTGGCTCGTTATCTGGGGAAAGATCTGAATGCCGAAACTGTCCATCGGGACTTGATTCGTCTCGCCATGATGTCGGTTGCAGATAGGGTGATCATTCCCATGCAGGACATCCTGGGTCTCGGTGAAGAGGCCCGAATGAACCTCCCCGCAAAAAAAGACGGAAACTGGCAGTGGCGTCTCCTGGAAAAGAATCTCACTTCCGCCCTGTCGCGCCAGCTTCTCGAATGGACAGAGATCTACGGGCGGGGGTAACATTTCAGCTTTTTGAAATGGTGCGATGATTGCATGATTTTCAAAAGGAGAGTGTGTTATACTCTCCTCGAATGAGACCCCGGCGCGCGCACCGCCGCCGCCGGTCATTCCGTTCAAAATGCCAGGAGAGCAGCCATGCAACTTCTTGCCATTATAAACAACCTTCGATTCCAGGACGTGCTGGACATCTTCTTCCTGTCGGTAGTCGCCTATCACCTCTATCTTTGGTTCCGGGGGACCAAGGCCTTCAAGGCCCTGGTAGGACTCTTCGTCTTGGGGATTATCTTTACGGTGGCCCGGACTTGGGGTCTCTTCTTGACGACCTGGGTATTTCAGATTTTCTGGCAGGTCCTGGTGATCCTGTTGATCATCCTTTTTCAGACTGAGATCCGCCAGGCCCTCGAGCGCGTCAATCCTCTTCGGGCCCTCGGCCTTCGCAAAAATACCAAGCCCGGAGAATGGGTCGAGGGGTTCGCCCGGACCGCCTTCACCATGGCCCAACGGAGGATGGGCGCCCTGATGATTATGGAGAGAGCGGACCGTGTGGAGGAGTGTATTACGGGCGGCCAGCAGATCGAGGGAGAGCCAAGCGCGGAACTCCTGATGAGCATTTTTCAAAAGGAGTCCCAACTGCATGATGGGGCCATGGTGATCAGAGACGGTCAGATTACGCGAGTGGCCTCATATCTGCCCCTCAGTCCCGATGAAGGACTTCCAAAAGAATGGGGGACGAGACACAGGGCGGCCAAGGGCCTCAGCGAGGTTTGCGATGCCCTCGTGGTGGTTGTTTCAGAAGAGCGGGGGGAGGTCTCCCTGGCTCGACAAGGGGATCTAGCCCTTGTGGGTTCGCCTGAAGAGCTTTCGCGGCAAATCCTTGAAGGGATGTCCGTACTGAGTCCCTCTACGGCCACGCGTCTGGAGAGGATCCGCGCTCTCTTTTTGACCCAGTGGCGGGCAAAGGCGAGCGCTCTTGTCCTGGTTATCGTCTTCTGGCTTCTCCTTGCCGGACAGCAGAACTTCGAAATAGCCTTTGCGGTCCCTCTGGAGGTAAGGAATCTCCCTGCTCAAATGGAAATTTTAGAACCATTGAAACCGAGGGTGCGGATCAGGGTTCGGGGGCTCAGAAAAGACGCCAGCACCTTGAGTGAAAAAAATGTGCAGGCGGGGATCGACCTCTCGACAGCCACTGAGGGCAAGAAGATCTTTCAAGTCACTCGGGAGCACGTCAAGCTTCCCATTGACAGCATTTATATCGTACATATCGAACCCTCTCAGATTCCATTCCTGTTTCAGCAAAAACCTCAATCCTAAACAACGTGTGAATGCGGAGGACCACCTAGAAATGACTGTTCCCATCAGGACCTTAGACGTGAAGCCCAAAATTCCACAACCCATTGAATCCATCCGGGCGCTCTCCGAAAACCTCTGGTTCGTATGGAACTACGAAGGGGAAGGCCTTTTCAGGCAGATGGACTCGGATCTCTGGGAGGATACCAGAGAAAATCCTGTTGAATTCCTGGGCCGGCTGAAACAGAGTGAACTGCAAAGCCTGGCTGTGGACGAAGGCTTCTGCGCCCACCTGGAGAGGGTCAAGCAACAATTTGATCGTTACATGATTGAAAAGCCGAATCTCAAGGTCTTCGGCGAAAAGGGACGTCCTTTCCTCGTTGCCTACTTCACCGCAGAATGCGCCGTGGCCGACTGCCTTCCCATCTACTCCGGCGGGCTCGGCATCCTGGCAGGGGATCACCTGAAATCAGCCAGTGACCTCAACCTACCCGTCATCGGCGTCTCTCTCGCCTACCAGAAGGGGTATTTCAGGCAGTATCTCATCCAGGACGGCTGGCAGATGGAGAGCTACCCGGTTAACCAGTTCCCGACCATGCCCGTGAGCCTCGTCAAAAATCCGGAAGGGATTCCGATCAAGATCTCGATTGACCTGAAAGGCGAAGAGGTGAAGGTCCAGGCCTGGCGTGTGAATATCGGGAGAACCCGGTTGTTTCTACTTGACACCAATTTGAAGGAAAATTCAGACTGGGCGAAAGACATCACCTCCCAACTCTACGGCGGCGACCGAGAGATGAGGATACGCCAGGAGATCATATTGGGCATCGGCGGCGTCAGGATGCTCAGGGCCATGGGCGTGGAACCGGCCGTCTTCCATATGAATGAAGGGCATTCCGCCTTTGCGGTCTTCGAACGGATTCGGCAGCTCAGGGAGGACCCGGGCCTGAGCTTCAACGAGGCCCTGGAACTCGTCAGGGTGACGAGCGTCTTTACCACCCACACCCCGGTCCCTGCCGGCATTGATACCTTTCACCCCGACCTGGTAAGGACCTATTTCGAATCCTTTGCCAAGTCCATGGGCATTTCCATCCATGTGCTGCTCGGTTTTGGAAGGCAGGATCCCAGAGACAGGGAAGAGCCCTTTTCCATGGCCGTCCTTGCCCTCAGACTGGCCAACTGGATTAACGGCGTGAGCCGCCTCCACGCAAAAGTAAGCCGGAAAATGTGGCAAAAGATATGGCCCCGCACGCCCGAGACGGACCTGCCCATCACGCACGTCACCAACGGGGTCCACATCCCTTCATGGATCTCCAAGAGCATGGCCGAAAACTATGACCGGTACCTGGGGCCGCGGTGGATCGAGGATCCGGACAATGTGAAGATATGGGAAAGGGTTGATAAAATCCCCGACCCTGAATTGTGGAGGACCCATGAGCGGGAAAGGGAGAGACTGGTCGCCTTTGCTCGGAGGAGGTTGCGAGATCAGCTCGCGAAACGGGGCGCCTCGAACAGGGATCTTGCGCTTGCCGATGAGGTCCTCAATACGGAGACCCTGACTATCGGGTTCGCCCGGCGATTTGCCCCTTACAAGCGAGCCCATCTGATTCTTAGAGATATCGAGCGGCTGGAGAGAATTTTGACCAACGAAAAACGGCCCGCCCAGATTGTCTTCGCAGGAAAGGCCCATCCCCAGGACCGGCCCGGAAAGGAATTGATCAAAAATCTTGTTCAGACGTCCAACAAGGAAAGCCTCAGGCGGCACATGGTCTTTCTCGAGGATTATGATCTGGACATCGGCCGCACCATGGTTCAGGGGGTCGATATCTGGCTCAATACGCCCCGTCGACCCCTGGAAGCCTGCGGCACCAGCGGCATGAAGGCCGTGGCAAACGGCGCCCATCATCTGAGCGTCCTTGACGGATGGTGGGATGAGGGTTACGGGAGGGAAATCGGCTGGGCCATAGGAAACGGCGAGGAGTATGAGGACCATGATTTCCAGGATGAGCTGGAAAGCCGTGCCCTCTATGATATCCTGGAGAAGGACATTATCCCCATATTTTATGAAAGAGGCCAAGATGGTATCCCCAGACGCTGGGTGGCCATGATGAAGGCCTCAATGCACAAGCTTTGCCCCATGTTCAATACCCACAGGATGGTCTCTGAGTATTGGCAACGCTGTTACCTTCCCGCGGCGGAGAGGGGATCTCGGTTGAGCGAGAACGAGCGGGAAGGTCTCAAGAGCCTGGCCAAGTGGCGCGAAAAGGTCATGTACAACTGGGCAAACGTGGCCATTAAGGCGATCCGAATGAAGGAACTTCCTGATCTGGAGGTAGGCGCCCCTTATCCGGTGGAGGCGGATGTCTTCCTGGGAGAACTCCTGCCTGAGGATGTAATGGTGGAGGCCTACGCCGGGAGGCTTGACCCTTCGGGTCGATTCGTGGATCGATTCACCCACGTCATGGAGCCCAAGGAGACCGTGGGCGATCGTATCTACAAGTACCAGTGCGTTCTTAACTTTGAGGACGGGGGTCACTTCGGGCTCAACATCCGGATCACCCCCAATCACCCTAACCCGGAAAGCCGCCATGCCATGGGGTTGGTCATATGGGGGCAGGGTTGAGTCATGCGCTACCCTGAAATCAAAACGGTGCTTCCTGGCCCGGAGGCCTCGCGTCTGATCCGGGTCGATCGCACCTATGTTTCCCCTTCCTACACGAGGGCGTATCCCCTTGTGGTGAAAGAGGCCAAGGG
>JAZDGZ010000004.1:0-4435 GCA_043806375.1 Pseudomonadota bacterium
CATTTCATCAGAAAACACCCTCTGGGCGGGGCCCTTTCCTGGATGACCTCGAACCTGATTGACCTGGTGGACGGAAAAACTTCGGATCATAAGGCCCCCATCTCCGATGATCCGGAGGCGCTGGCGCGCCACATCAAGGAGACCGCTTATTTTCTGAGGGCGGACATGGTCGGGATCTGCGAGCTGCCGCGCTATGCCGTCTATTCCAACAAGTTTCCAGGCGGGGAAGAGATCCATCTGAACCACAAGTATGCCATAGCCATTCTCATAGATCAGGACTATAAGACCGCAGATGCTGCGGTCGGAAACGACTGGATCAGCGGGCCCATGAGTTTTCTGTCCTATTCCACCTCGGGCTTCATCGCCTGTATCCTGGCCGATTACATACGAAGGCTCGGATACCCGGCCAGGGCCCACCATGCCAGGCACTATCAGGTGGTGGTTCCTCCCATCCTGCTCTGGGCCGGTCTCGGGGAGATGTGCCGGGTGGGTGACATCGTGCTCAACCCCTTCCTGGGAACCAGGTTCAAGGCGGCCGTGGTCACTACGGATATGCCTCTTGCCGTGGATAAACCCATCGATTTCGGGCTTCAGGACTTTTGCGCCAAGTGCGGGAAATGCGCCAGGACCTGCCCGTCGGGATCGATCCCCTTTGGTGCGGATGCGAAGGTGATGCATAACGGCTACGAAAAGTGGGCCAATGACGTTGACGCGTGCACCAAGCAGAGGGTCGGGAACAAGGTCGGGTCGAGTTGCGGCGTGTGCATCAGTGTTTGTCCCTGGAACAAACCCTATACCCCCTTTCACCGCTTTATGGAATGGACCATGCGAAATGTGCCTGGGCCCGGAAATTTGCGATCCGGGGCGACGATATCATGGGGTACGGCCAGCCCAAATACGAGAACAAATGGTGGTTCGATCTGGAAGACGTAAACGGTGATGGCGTGCTTACCATTCCCGCCCACTCCGGGAGCAGGGGCAACCATAAACCCCCGAAATAGGCTGGGCCTCCCCCCCTCCCACTTCGAAAGGGGGAGGGGAAGGGAGGGGGTCACCTCCCTTTCGCAAAGGGAGGCAGGAGGGATTTGAGGGGCGACTCTGAACGTCAACTCATTTATTACAGCATCTAGCAGGTTGCTGAAAAAGACCTGTTGTGCAGGCTGATCAAAAATGCCCAGATGCAAGGCACCCGACATTCCGAGGAACGAGGCGTACATACAAGTACGCCGCAACGACGAGGAATGAGGGTAACGCCGCAGATGGGCGTTTTTCAGCAGCCTGCAAAGGTCCAAGAAATGGCTTTACCTCCACCCCCCAATGCTCATGCCGTGGCAGTGCCGGGTCTCACGGTCCTCGCACACGTCATACACCTGCCGCGCTTCATAGGCGGTCTGGCGCAGGCTCAGATTTGAAGAGTATGAAAGTCTATTGGGAACCCAGGCAGGATTCCGGCGACAACCTCTATGGCTAACCAGAATCGGGCTGGGATTGACAGTGATGAGCATCAGCGCCAGCTCGGCCAATTCACATCAGAAAAAAACGAAAACAGGGACCGCGACCGGGAAAGTGCATTGCCCGGATCATAAGTCTTGTTTCGTCATCCTACTAATCCCGACGCATTAAATCGGATAACATTGCATCGCTCAAGATCCTAGGAACGATTCTCTAAATCCCCCCAACCCCCCCTTTGACAAAGGGGGCAAGGGGGGATTTCCTACGGGTCACGATCTTGAACCGCCTCTCGTAATAGCATCTTATTTACTGCGTTTGCATTAGTTCTGTTGTTCCTTATCGTAAACCACACTTTCGGAGGTTGTTTTTGCTGACGACTTGATGGCGAAAACTTAAGTTTGTCGAGAATGCAACTCCCCCACCCGAATTACAAATTCAAGAATCAGTCGGTGTAAGTCTCTGGATACTCCCGGTCGACATAAAGCCACTTATCCGAAACTGGGAACTGGGAGGTGGAATAGTCGATATGGGGCTCGGCGGAGAAGGGCAGCGCTTTGGCTATCCGGGGTGGGGGCCTGGGCGTGAGCTTCCATAGGCCGAGGTGTTTGAGTCAGGATTTTCGGAAAGCGATCCGGACCACCAATGCTATCGAGCGGCGGTTCCGAGAAGTGCGGAGGAGAACACGACCCATGGGTGTATTCAGCAATAGAACAAGCATGAGAGAATTCTGTATGGCGTATTCATGAACGAGAACATGAACCAGGGAGTGTACCCGGTCTTCGTGCTTACACAAAACACTTGACATAGCCAGCTTAACTGCAGCTATACTCTGGTTAAGGAGACATTATGAGTTCCAGCGCCCGTGTCATCAGATCGTCCTGCCGTGGCTGCCACGGCGTCTGCCAGGTCCTGGTCCATATGAAGGGCGACAGGGTCGTCAAAATTACCGGTGATCCGGATAGCCCAACCAGTCGGGGTTTTCTCTGTCCCAAAGGGGCAGCAGCTCCGGAGATGCTCTACCACAAGAATCGACTCACACATCCCGTGCGCAGGGCAGGGGCTCGCGGTGAGAACAAGTGGGAAAGAGTCTCCTGGGATGAGGCAATCTCCGACATGGTAGAGCGTATGGACCGAATCCGGCGGGAATCAGGGTCTGAGTATTTTGCCATAGCACAAGGCACGGGCAGGCCTTACACCGAGTTTACCATTCGATTCGCGAATGCCTTCGGTACGCCTAATTTTGTTAGCCCCGGCCACCTCTGCTATCTTCCGAGAGTTACTGCAAGCAATCTCACTCTTGGTGGCCTTCCTATTAGCGATATCTACGGCTTTGGGGGAAAGACCCCGGCCTGTATCATGAACTGGGGTTGTAACAGCACGGAGACAGGGGCAGAAGATGGCATGTGCGGAGCCATGTTCAAAAGGGCCCTCAAGAAGGCAGAGAAGGTGATCGTCGTCGACCCGAGGCGCATCGGCCCGGCGGAGGAGGCGGACCACTGGCTCCAGCTTCGCCCCGGCAGCGAATGTGCCCTGGCGCTGGCCATGATCAACACGATCATCACTGAGGCGCTCTACGACCACGAATTTGTGGAAAAGTACAGCTTCGGTTTCGACCGTTTGGCAGAGCACATCCGGCCCTTTACGCCCGAATGGGCCGCACCTATCACCCGCGTCAGAGCTGCCGATATTCGTGCCGCTGCCAGAACCTTTGCGACGACCAAACCATCGAGCCTGCAGTGGGGTAACGGGGTCGACACGAGTGTCAATTGTTTTCAGACAGCCAGGGCACTCCTCATCCTCATGGGGCTTACCGGAAGCATCGATATACCCGGCGGGAACGTTCTCTGGGTGCCGCCGAAGGGTGTCAAGCCCAAGTCACAGCTCTTTGATATGAGCGTTGCCGGGGTGCAATTTATGCCTGCCGACAAAAAGGCACGCATCATCACCGGTGGCAAATATCCCTTTGCGCGCAACTGCCATCCACCAACCTTCTGGAAGTCCGTGATTACGGGCGAACCGTACCGGGTCCGCGGTATCTGGATTGTCGGTTCCAACCCGCTTCTCACGGCCACCCAGGGTCTGACTATCGAGAAGGCGCTGAGAGACTACATGGAATATACGGTAGTCTCGGATATGTTCATGACACCTACAGCCCAGCTTGCCGACCTTATTCTGCCAGCAGCTCACTGGCTGGAGCAGGACGACGTAGTTTCGATGCATAAAATCTGGTGCGTCCTTGCCCGCAAAAAGCTTGCCCAGATCGGCGAAACCAGGGATGACAGGGATGTTATCTTCGATGTGGCGCACGGCCTGGGCCTCTATGATGCCTTCCCCTGGCCGGACCGGTATACCTACCTGAACTGGCTCCTGGAGGAGACGGGCATGAGCTTTGAGGAGTTCAAGGAAAAAGAAATCCTCATGGGCGAAATGCGCTACAGGAAGTATGAGACCGATGGATTCCGCACGCCTACCGGCAAATTTGAATTCTATTCCAGTATCATGGAGCACGAGGGTCGTCCACCGCTGCCCATTTACGCTGAACCTCCTCTGTCGCCAGTTTCTACGCCAGAGCTTGCCAAAGAGTATCCTTTTATCCTCATGACCGGCAACAAGGTATTGGACTATTTCCATTCAGAGATGCACCAGATTAAGTCTCTGCGCAGGAGGCATCCCGACCCCATGGTGCAGATCCACCCCGATGCTGCGGCATCGCTCGGCATCTCAGGCGGCGACTGGGTGTGTGTTGAATCGCCTTACGGTAAGGCCAGGCTCAGGGCAAAACTCTTCGATGGTATTGCACCCGATGTGGTCAATGCTGAGCACGCATGGTGGTACCCTGAGGCCCCGCCACCTGATTACCGCTGGAAGGAATCCTGCGTCAATCTCCTTTTCGGGGACGAGCACTTCGACCCTGATACGGGGGCGGAACCTCTCAAATGCTACCTCTGCAAGGTCTACAAAGCGGATTAAATGGCTCAACAAC
>JAZDGZ010000005.1:0-3630 GCA_043806375.1 Pseudomonadota bacterium
GTGAATGCTTAGGATCGGTTTTGTGGGATGGAGGGGCATGGTCGGCTCAGTGCTGATGGAGCGCATGGGGGAAGAAAATGACTTCGGGGGTTTTGAACCCCTCTTTTTCACGACCTCCAATATCGGAGGCGAAAGCCCTGATGTAGGTCTCGACGTCCCGCCCCTAAAGGATGCATTCGACACCCCTCTCCTCTCCTCTCTCGATATCATCGTTACTTGCCAGGGCGGGGACTATACGGGCAAGGTCTGTCCCGAACTTCGCAAGGGCGGGTGGAAGGGTTATTGGCTGGATTCGGCCTCTACCCTGCGAATGGAGAAAGACAGCATCATTGTACTTGATCCCGTCAACAGGTCCGTCATCGACTCAGGCCTCTCATCCGGTGTCAAGACCTACATAGGGGGTAACTGCACGGTAAGTCTTATGCTCATGGCCCTCTCTGGGCTCTTCGCCGAAGAGCGCGTCGAGTGGATCTCTTCGATGACCTATCAGGCGGCTTCGGGCGCCGGAGCTAACAATATGAAAGAACTGGTGTCCCAGATGGCTGTCCTGGCCAACGTATCCAGGGAGTTACTCGGCGACCCCGCTGCTACCGCCATTGAGATCGACGCCCTCATTACCAAGGAGCTTCGGAATTCCTCCTTTCCGGTCGCTCATTTCGGCGCCCCCTTGGCCGCCAGCCTGATCCCCTGGATCGACAGGGCCATGGAATCGGGACAGACCAGAGAAGAATGGAAAGGATTCGTCGAGACGAATAAAATCCTAGGGACGAAGAAACCCGTGCCCGTGGATGGCCTCTGTGTGAGGGTGGGCGCCATGCGCTGCCATAGCCAGGCGCTGACGGTTAAACTCGCCAAGGATATTCCTCTGGACGAGGTTACAGAGATCATTGCGAAGGGCAATCCATGGGTGAAGATCGTGCCTAACGACAAGGAATCAACCCTCAGATCCCTTACCCCTGCCGCCGTCAACGGAACCCTGGCCGTCCCCATAGGCCGAATTCGCAAGATGCTTATGGGGCCCGAATATGTGGCTGCATTTACCTGCGGTGATCAACTCCTGTGGGGCGCCGCCGAACCCATTCGAAGGATACTGAGGATCATTATCGAACATCTTTCCTGAACCCAGGAATGGGGTAAAAGGGTATATCCCGCAGCCCACCTCAGGAAGCCCCCCATTGACAGGGGCCGGGTTGCCGAATAAAATGGATTTGGAAGTGGAAAGCTCACTGGTGGGGCTCCCGGACTTCAAATCCGGTGTACCGGGCTAAAACCCTGGTAGGTGGGTTCGATTCCCATGCACTTCCGCCACCACGGTCAGCATGGGGCCGCCTGCAAAGGCGGCCTTTTCCGTGGAATTATTGCTTTGACCGAGAACGGATACTTCCCTATAATAGCCCTAACTCTTAGGTCAGCTAAATATGTCAAAGGGCTCTATCGCAAAAATATTTTTTATCGTCCTATTGGCCGCACTTCTCCTTCTCCTCAGGCTTTTTTGGACCTATATCTCTGCGATCGTGCTGGCCCTCCTCATCTCGAGCGCCTTTCATCCCCTCTATTCTTGGATCAAACGCCTATTTAAGGGGAGAGAACATTCCGCAGCCCTACTCATGTCCCTATTCATCTTTCTGGTTCTCATCCTTCTCTTGGGAGGCTTTGTGGGAACCCTCTCAAATGAGGCCATGGACTTCTACGGTTGGACCAAAGACGCCGTCTCCCTGAGAAAGATCCATGAAGCCCTCCAAGGTGATTCTCTCTGGGCCCTGAGGGTCAGGAAAGGGCTGGATCTCATGGGTGTCCAGGTGAACCTTGCGACCATCGAACAGTTGGCCACCTCTATCGGGAAAAACGTGGGTCTTTATCTTTCCCGGCAGATCAGTGCCGTAGCGTCCAACCTGCTGAGCTTTCTGTTGCACTTCTTTCTGATGATGTTGGTGATCTATTATGTTTTGCGCGATGGGGATCGCCTGAAGAGCTATATCACAGGACTTCTCCCCTTTCCCGTGAGGCAGCAAAATCTCATGGTCAACAAATTCCGTGAAATGGCCAGGGCTATTATCTTCGGTAACGGCATAAACGGAGCCATACAGGGTATTCTGGGGGGTATCGGGTTTTTTGCTTTCGGCTTGGGTTCCCCTTTTCTCTGGGGAACGGTCATCGGTTTCATGGCCTTCCTACCCATCATCGGGGCTTCTGTCGTCTTTATTCCCGCCACGGTCATCTTGTTGATACAGGGCAAACAAGGGGTTGCCCTCGGTTATTTGATATACAACGCCTGCTACAGCTTGACCATGGAGTATTTTGTAAAGCCCAGGCTCATAGGCAAGGGAATGAGGATGAACCCCCTCCTCGTCTTCATTGGGATCATCGGGGGGATGAAGTTGTTTGGCATTCTCGGCATCATTTACGGGCCGTTAATCATCACGGTCTTTCTCTCCCTGGCGGAAATCTACCGGTTGGAATACAAAGACGCCGTGGTCTAGCAACCAAGGGGAATCTGCCTATTGTGTTGACTTTTTTGCACCCGGGCTATATTGGTTGATAAGGCTTTTGAACCTGTGAAGGAGAAGTGAACATGGATCCACACAAAATACTTAAAGGAAAGAGAGTCCTGGTTGTAGACGATGAAGAGGATATTCTTCGTCTGGTCGAAGAACTCTTGGAGATGTGCAAGATCGACACTGCTTCTACCTACGAGAAGGCCAAAGACCTCCTGGAAGGAAACTTCTACCACATCGCGGTCCTCGATATCATGGGGGTCAGGGGCTACGACCTGCTGGAGATCGCGAAGAAAAAAAACGTTCCCGCCCTCATGCTGACGGCGCATGCCCTCACCAAGGAGGACCTTAAGAAATCTGCGGAGAAAGGGGCCTCCTTTTATGCGCCAAAGGATGAAATCAACCAGCTCGATGTCTTTGTAGCCGACGTGCTCGAGGCCCAGGAAAAAAGCAAGAATGTCTGGGCCAAGTGGTATGAAAGGCTGAGCGGGTTTTGTGATAGGCGTTTTGGAAAAGACTGGAGAGAGAAAGATCATGAGTTCTGGAATTCCATCATCAAGTATTAGTCTCCACGCGGACTAAGAAACATTTAACTTACCATGATCGTTTAAATCGGACAGGGTGCCCTCTGGAATGCGGGTTCGAGTCCTTTGTCTCCGTCTTCTCATTCAAGCACCCTTATTTCTTAAATTGCTCTCCCTTGCAGGAGGTTTGAAAATGGCTAAGAAAGTGGGCATTACCATTACTCAGCACATCCTGAGCCAGCAACGGGGAAATCCTGAGGCTACCGGGGCATTTACCCTTCTGCTTCACGAGTTGATCGTTGCCGCTAAGGTCATATCCAGAGAGGTGAACAAGGCAGGCTTGGTAGATATTCTCGGCGGCACCGGTGATATCAATGTTCAGGATGAACAGGTCCAGAAATTGGACGTCTTTGCCAACCGGGTCATCATAGAACGAATGCAGCATATCGGTCAGCTTTGCTGCATGGGGTCGGAAGAAATCGCGGATCTCATCGAGATACCCTCCCACTATCCCAAGGGCCATTATATTTTGCTTTTTGATCCCCTGGACGGTTCTTCAAACATAGACGTGAACGTGAGTATCGGAACCATCTTTGGAATTTACAGGAAGG
>JAZDGZ010000006.1:0-4579 GCA_043806375.1 Pseudomonadota bacterium
CGCCGCTCCGTGACGATACTGAAAAGGCCACATACTCTTAGGATCAAAAAGACCGACCCGGTCTCCGTCGCGCAGGATGTAACCCAGGTCGGGTTGGAGACCGGGCATCGCGCTCAATTGGCCGTTAATAAAAGTGATCCCTCGCTCCTCGTTGGGGATCCCCAGACACGTCAGCAGGGCAGCCAGGGTGCTTCCATCGGGAAGGGAAAGTTGCATGTTGGCGAAACTCTGCTGCTGTCGGTCGCCGCCGTAGCGCGCCAAAGCTCCGTACAACCAAACGTCCACAATCACGTCAGGCACTCTATCCCCCTGCAACCAGCGGAAAAACCCCTACCTCATCGTTGGGCGCCAGAACCCAGTCCATCGAACGGGAACGTCCATTGACAAAGAGAACGTTCACCTCTTCACGAGGCAACTTCAACTGATTCACCAGATCGGCCAACGTGGCGCCATCGGGCGCTTCGATCTCAAATGGAGTCCCTGCTGTCGCATCGCCGAAATAGCGGCTCAACGTGGCAAAAAGCTTGACACGGACATGCATCGTCATCTCACGGACACCGCAGGATGTCTTGCACCCGGAGGCAAGATGTGTGAAGCTCCCCGGGCCACCCCGTTAGGACGGGGCAATGTAATATCATTTCATATTGTGCCCCTACACGGGGCACGTTCCGGTCGACACCTGAGAAATTCCCCGGGAAGGACCCCCCTGCCCCGATCTTCGGTTTTCACCCTGGGCATGTTTTCCAACGTGCAAGACCTACAGTTCACCGTAGACAGAATCCAGGGCGCTGTCTGACACATCGAAGACCTGGTTGTGAGGTGGAAGCGGTTCATAGCGCATGAATTCGGGCACGCGATCGTCTGCTCTGCTCAGGCCAGCCGCCTCGTTGAAGGCCCTCTCAACGCGCAGGATTTCCGCGCCAATCTTCGGCACCTCCTCTGATTTCCAACGAGTCCCCAACACACCATTGCATTCCTCCACCATTCCCTCAAAGCCACTGGCGATGTCCAGAATGGCAAAGGCAATAAACAGGCAGTGACCGCTCGAATCAATGAAGGCGGTGGTGGCTTGGAAAGCGCGGCTGAGTGCTGCCTTGCCTTCAGGGCTCAGAGGATCCACTTTGCCACCGACGCTCATAATTTCGGGGGCGATGGTGTACCCGGCGGTGTGGTCAGCCCCCATGGTGCTGGTGGCATAGGTGATGCCAATCCCTTTGACTGCCCGTGGCTCGTAGGCAGGCATGCCCTGACCTTTCACCGCGGGCACGCGAGTCAGACCGAACGCTTTGCCGGCAAAGCCTGTCCCTCCACCGAGGATCCGGCCCATGGGCGTCCCCTTCCCCATTTCCTGGACGAGTCCAATCGCCTTCTTCCCGTCCCCGAACGGGATGACACCGGCCTCCATGGCCAACGCCAGGGAGACACCGGTCTCGATGGTATCCAGTCCATAGCCATTGCACAGGCGAATCATCTCGGAGATATCATCCAGGCTGTCGATGCCACAGTTGGCGCCCAAGGCCCAATCGGACTCGTACTCCACGCAGGAGGCATGTTCTGTGCCGTCGGGCTTGTACCAGGTGTTCGAACACTGGATAATGCACCCGGGGCTGCAGGCATGGTTGTAAAGTTCCTTGCCCAGGCGCTGTTTGTTCCCTTCAAAGATGGATTCACCGGCGATCTTGGCCGCCCCTTCAAACCGTCCGGTCGAGAAGTTGCGTGTCGGCAGGCCACCCGCCTCGTTGAGGATATTGATCAGCACGGCCGTACCATAGGCGTTCAGGGCGCCCTTGGGCATGGTGACAGCATGCGAGCGCAACGCTTCGTCGAGTTTCTTTCTCCCCTGGTCAAACAGGGCCTTGTCAACGATGGTAACTCCAGGAGCCCCTTTGCTGTCCACCACGATGAACTTGAGCCCTTTGCTGGCCATCACCGAACCCAGGCCACCGCGTCCAGAATACCGGCTCGGCCGCTTACTGATGTCGTTATAGGCGATGCCCGCGTTTCCGTAACCATACTCACCCGCCACACCGCAACCCGCGACAGCGATTCTTCCGGGGAACCGCTCGTACACTTTTTGAAAAGCCTCATACAGATCTTTGCCTGCAACCTCGTCGGCAGGAGAAAACTCTACCTTTGGCTTGCCCGCCCCGGCATCCCAGGTCAGATAGGCCGTCCAGTATTTACCTTTCTCCTTGGGATGGCCCTCCACGACCATGGCCTTGATCTGCATCGATGCCAGGGACTGCGCCCAGGAGGAGCCGGCATTGGATTCCTTGATGCCTCCTGTGAGCGGAGACTTGGCACCCGCCGAAATCCGGGCCGATGTGGAAGCCGGAGTACCCGTCACAATTCCAGGGGCGAAGACAAGCTTATTGTTGGGGCCCAGGGGGTGACACAACGGGGGGACTTCCTTGGCGACGATGGTGGACGTTACCCCCCGGCCACCGAGATTTTGGTAAGCCGCAGGAACTTCCTCCAGACGATAGGTGCGGTCAGTCATGTTCACTCTTAAAATCCACATCATGTTTCCTCCTTTCTCATGAAGACTATTTTGGATCAGAAAAACATTCGAAATACAAAACAGAAAAGGCAACATTCACCCTCGAAGGGATTCCGTTGCCTCCTTTGCAAGCACGGCAGGTGAAAGGATTACTCCTCACACCCTAACGCCCATTTCTCCCGATGGGACGAAATGGATCGGAGGATCTCCTTGCGACACCACCCTTATGTTTCGCCTCTATTATACCCCATTTTTCGAAAAGTCAAGCAATTGAAATTCACACGGCCAAAATCGGTGCGTCCCGAAAGACTCTCAAGCAAAAGGTTTCATTCTTGCCGCGAACAATGTTTGTATCTGCCTGACGCTATCTTGTATAATGGAACGCTATGACGACGGGTGCCACAAATCGAAAGACGGCGTTGCTCATTTCCACGTCCGGCTCTTTCCTCATCCCTTTCATGGCCTCCTCTGTCAACATCGCTCTTCCTTCCATCGGAAGGGAATTGACCATCAATGCGATCTTACTCAGCTGGATTGCCACCTCTTACCTCCTGTCCACCACTATCTTCCTTGTCCCCTTCGGGAAAATAGCCGATATTCACGGCCGGAAGAAGACCTTTGCATATGGCACAGGCCTCTTCACCGTTTCATCCCTCATCCTGGGGTTATCGAATTCCGCCCTTTTCCTCTTTGCTTTCCGAATTCTGCAGGGGATCGGAGCCGCCATGATGTATGCGACGGCCATAGCCATTCTGACATCCGTTTTCCCCGGAGGAGAGAGGGGAAAGGTCCTCGGTATCAACGTCACCGCGACGTACCTGGGGTATTCCGCCGGCCCCTTCCTCGGAGGCCTTCTAACCTATCACCTGGGCTGGAGAAGTATCTTCCTCACCAGTGTACCGCTGGGAGTGATCATCATCTGGCTCATCCTTTTCAGATTGAAGGGAGAGTGGGCCGAGGCGGCAGGAGAAAAGTTCGACGCAACAGGTTCCGCCATTTACGGCATTAGCCTCGTCGCAATCATTTATGGTTTTTCGCTGCTACCGGGAATTCGGGGAGCATCCCTTATCTTCGTGGGACTCGCAGGGATGGTGATATTCGTGAAATGGGAAATGAACGTGGGGAGCCCCATTTTAAGTCTGAATCTCTTTAGAAACAACAGGGCCTTTACGTTCTCTCATCTGGCGGCACTGATCAACTACAGCGCAACCTTTGCCGTAGCGTTTCTCCTGAGCCTTTACCTGCAGTATATCAAGGGAATCAACGCCAAGGACGCAGGGCTCCTTCTCGTCTCCCAACCCTTTGTACAGGCCATTGTTTCACCCTTTGCAGGGAGGCTCTCGGACAGGATTGAACCACGGGTCGTCGCTTCCATCGGAATGGCCGCAACCTTCATCGGTTTGTTTTTTTTCGCTTTTTTGACTGAGAGAACAACCATGGGAGGGATCACCGTGGGCCTGGTTCTGCTCGGCATCGGGCTGGGCCTTTTCGCATCACCCAATATCAACGCGGTGATGAGCTCCGTGGAGAGGAAGTCTTACGGACTGGCCTCAGCAACCTTGGGAACGATGCGCCTGATTGGGCAAACGCTCAGCATGGCAACCATGACACTCATCTTTGCCATAACCATGGGAAGGGTTCAGATCACACCCGAATATTACCCGCTCTTTATGAAGGGGATCAGAGTGGCTTTTATCATTTTCACTGTCCTAAGCTTTGCCGGGATCTTTGCGTCTCTCGCAAGAGGAAAAGTCAGATAGTCTAATGCGGAATGCGGATTTCGAATTGAGTTTCGAATAACCCCTCTAAGGTTCTCCAGGTTCTTGAAAAAAGGAGCCTTCAAGGCTGATCAAAAAGGTTCAGATGCAAGGCGCCCGTAGTGACTTTCACCTGCCGATCAGGCAGGCAATTCTGAGGAATGAGGCGTACTAAAAGTACGCCGCAATGACGAAGAATGAGGGCAATCCCGCAGATGCCTGCCTGCCGGCAGGAGCCTTTTTCATCAGCCTTGTTAAGCTCGTGTGAGCTGTCGATACTTAATCCGGTGCGGTTGATCCGCCGCCGTTCCGAGGCGAGACT
>JAZDGZ010000007.1:0-2831 GCA_043806375.1 Pseudomonadota bacterium
TCTTCATCCCAGAACGGGCCCAGACGGCTCAACCCTTCCTTCAGCTTTCTCTCCCCATTGGCGAGTTCTTCCTTGAGAGACACGGCCTCCTGGAGGATCGCATCAAAGCGCCCCTGATCCCTCTGGAGTCTCCGAATGGAAGCGGCCTGGCCCAGGATGTCGAGGTCCGGCTTCAGGGCGGAAAGGGCGGTCTCCTGACGTCTGAGATCCTCCTGCTTTTCTGCGGACTCCTTTTGCGTGTCTTCCAGGCGGACCTTGAGTCCCTCATAACGGTTGATGCCCCCCTCAGGGAAATCCTCGATGGCCTCGAGTTCTTCAAGCCTCTTGCGGACCAGAAGGAGGTTGATCCAATCGGGCCACAACTGTATCCATTGTTCCTTTCTCTTGAGTCGAAGGGAGAGTTCGACCCTCTTTTTTTCAAGGACCCTGATCTGCTCGTTCAGATCCGATATTTGGGACCAGAGAAGGTCGTATTGCTCAACCGAGCCGGATAACGCCCTCTTTTCTTTCACGATGGCCGTGAGTCGGGTGATGATCGTGTTGATCACCGGTTTGCTTCCGGTGGTCTTGAAGAGCTGACCCTCTCTTTTTTCAAGATCGGCCTTAAACCTTGCCAGGCCGCCCGGGTTCAGTCCTGCCCCGGCACTGAAAAGGGTTTCGCGAAGGGATTCCGTATTGAGGGTCTCAAAGTGCTGAAGCTCTGAAAGGCTGAAGCCATAGACGTTTCTAAAGAGCGACCGATTGACCCTGCCCATGAGCCGATCCAGAAAGGCCTTATCGCCTCGGGTATGATCGGGTTTAAGGATATCCGCCTTTCCACCCGAAGGCCCTGCGTAGCGCTCCGCCACATAGTTTTCCCGGTCTTCTGTCTCGAGTGTGATATTTCCGCCGTGCTTGCCGCCCCTCAGGGGGGGATAGGGATTTTCGCTGCTCCGTCCATCGGGAAAACCAAAGAGGATCGACCTTAGAAACCCCAAGAGGGTGCTCTTGCCCGATTCATTCCGGCCAAGAAAGACCGTAAGCCCCGGGGACAACCCCTCGACCTTGAGGTCGTGAAAGAGACCGAAGCCGTCGACGTAAAGCCCCTTCAGTCTCACTCCTCTCCCTCCCCGCGAAGGCCTTCCGCGCAAAGGGCCTCCGCCTCCCCAAGCAAAAACCCTAAGTCCTCTGAGCCGGGGGGGTCTATGAATCTGCGGATCCTGGGGTCATCAAACAAAGGGGAGAGTTCCCTTTCAGCCAGGGCCTGTAAGTGCTCACCCTCAGACAACTCCCGCGAATAACGGAGCAGTTTTCCTACAAAATCCTTCCCCTTCATGAGATCAGCCATGTTCAATGCCGGCTTTATCTTCGTCTCCACCTGTTCTATCCATACGTAGGGCGTGTAAGACATCCCCCTCTCCTGCAGGATATCCAAGAGATCGGGAAGCGTGGAGGGATTGGTGAGAAACTTGTACAGGGGACCGGCGCCGCTCAGGCAGATCCGGGCGATAGCGGGTCTTCCGGATTCACTTTGAGATATGTCGAGGCACATCCCCTCCAGCGCCCTCAGGAGCTCTTCTTCTGATTGGAGTTCGTTGATGGCCAGCTCACGGCTCACCCACCGGAGCACGTCCGTGGCGTGGAACTCCGCCTCCGCCTCCCCATGGTCGCCTACCCTTACCAGATAACAGCCCTTTTCCCCCGTCTCTCTGATGTTCCTTCCTTGGGGGTTTCCCGGATAGACGATCAGGGGCGGATCCTCCGAAAGAACCCTTCTTCGATGAACATGACCCAAGGCCCAATAGTCCATTCCGGGCTTAAGAAGGTCCTCCAGGGAACAGGGGGCATAGGGTTCATGGCCTGTATCCGACCCCACGTTGGCGTGGAGAAGGCCGATGTGAAACTCGGGAGATGTTCGCCTAAAGAGGAGAGACAGGTTTCTTCGTTCATCTCTTTCCCGGTAACTGATCCCCTCGATGCACGCCAGAGGGACCCCTTCCCTCTCGACCCGGACCGCCTCCAGGTGATCTTTAAATATGTGAACCCCTGCAGGCCACTCCAGACTGGATGCCCAGCTGCTGAGGGGATCGTGATTACCGTGGACCACGAAGGAACGGATTCCCGCCTCGTCAAGCCGCTTGAGGCCCTCCCTGAATCTGACCTGGGCCCTCAGGCTCCTGTCCGCACCGTCGTAGGTATCGCCCGCCACAAGCAGAAAATCGACGCGCTCCCCGATACAGAGGTCAATGATCCGGTCATAGGCCTCCAGGGTAGCTGAGCGCATGGCAGAGGCCAGTTCCGGGTTATTGAGGCTATAGGCTGAAAAGGGGCTGTCCAGATGAATATCAGAGGTGTGAACGAATGAAAAAGAGGGCATCTGAAATCGGCACCATTCAGGTTAGAGATGTCAAGACACGATGAGACTACGGGTTTCGCCAGGGGGGGTATTCCTTGGGAATGACCGTGAGGAGAAAAATATACCTGGAGGTCGCAGGGCCGAGGACGACCTGATTTTCTTCCTGATCCAGGCGTACTCGTACGACCCCGCGCTTACGGCCGATCTCCTTCCCATTGACGATAGTGCCAAAGGCGCTCCCCCTGTCCACCACCCAGATCCCCCCGTTTTCATGGCTGATGGCCATATGGTTGCGCGAAACCAGATAAGGTCTCTCTTCTTTGACAAAGAGATCATTGAGGTAAAAGACGTCGGTATCACGCTTTCTGGAATCCCTTCCGATCAGAAAGGGAAACTTGGTAATCCGTCGTTTGGAGTCGGCGAGTGCGGCCTTGGCCTCCACGGTCTGTCCTTCCATCACAACGTCGAATGCCTTTTCCCCGTCAGGCCCCATGGC
>JAZDGZ010000008.1:0-2553 GCA_043806375.1 Pseudomonadota bacterium
AATCACGTGCTGAATTGAGATAAGCTGCATCAAGGGTATCTGAAGATACGTATTCTATCAGGGGCAAATTGTCAAGACCCCTGTCCCTTTTTTGGAAACAGAGCGGCCGGGGGTGCCTGGGGCGTTCCAGAGGATGGGCGCACAGGGAATGCTCTTGCCTGGCCCTCAGTCTCTATCTGTAACTTTGGTAAACGTTTGAAGGACTCTAAAATACGTCTCGAATCCCACGAACAGAACATCATTGTGGTCTGCCGACGGAATAACGATTAACTCTTTATTATCTGATCCAAGGTTTCTATACAAATCCTCTGCCTCCTTCGCCGGAACCAGGGTATCCCATTCGCCGTGTATAATGAGGGTGGGGAGACGTATCCCTTTCACCCTTTCCACGCATTCGTGATCGATCTCTTCCAGAGGAATGTCGTGAACAGGAATGCCCAGGTGTTTTATGATTCGAACCACACTCGTAAACCCGCTTTCGATGATCAGACCTCTGATGGCATCTTGATGCTTCGATGCCAATTCGAGCGCCGAAATGCTCCCGAGGGACCTCCCCATGATCCAGAGGTAAGGCCTGAAACCTCTTTTCGCAAGTTCATCTGTCACGGCCTTGAACAGGACATGAGCATCATGAACAAGATCCGTCAACGTTGGAACCCCGCTGCTCATTCCATACCCTCTGTAATCGGCGACCACGATGTTCAGCCCTTTTTTATTGTAGAAAGGGGCAACCTCATCGTAGTCGCTGACCACCTCCCCGTTGCCGTGAAAAAACAAGATCCAGGGCCATTTGGCATCACCTCCGTAAAAACGGCACAGAACCGACACGTCGTCTTCCACCGGAACAGGGAGATCGAAGGCGTTCTCCGGGCATTCGGTGAAATCTCTGCGGGGATAGAAAATGTACCTTATTGCTGAGGATTGGTCGATGGCAGAATAGTCGGCCATAGGTCTCTCTTGCGTCCGCGTGTGATAGGCCTCCCTCCAGATGGAAGGGCCGGGGCTAAGACTGGGGCGCGGCTTCTTTTGGCAGAACGGAGCCCCTCGGGCAAGCCCGTGCCTGCACGCCGAAGTGCCCTGCTTGGCTGTCTTTCTCGACAGGAGTTACGGCACGCAGGCGTGGTCCCCAATAACCATACCCGACTACGCCAATGCGCGCTGAAACGATTCGGTGCGCAAACGCCAAGGCTTCGTCGGGTCATCCGCCCGGCAGCGAAATCCGCCGAAGCAAGGTAAGGATATGCCGGAAAATCCCCATCCGGAGTTACGCATTCCTCCACGGCCAAGGCCGTGGTCTCCTGCGTAGGCGGATGAAAATGGAATTCACTCCCCTAAACCTTGGTATCTTCAACCACAAAGGGTGAGCAGAGAATTCCCAGGCTCATTTTTTTGACCCAGATTCTCACCATGGTTACGGTTTTCCCTTCCACATCTACAAGATTTGGAAGCTCTTCCATGTAAGTAATATCGGAGCTTTTGAACTCATAATAAAAAGGGTGGGTGCTATAGGGGTCTGCCACCAAAACCACCTTCTCGGGGTCATAGGGATGCTTCAGAGGCGATCCGGAGAAAGGAACATGTGTTTTCTTCAACTCCTTCAAATTCTTTGGCCGTCTGTAGGCTTCGACCTCAAATTTCTTGGTTTCCTGGGGAAAGTGGGGATCCGACATATCAACGCCTCCTTGAAAAAGCAGGATATTGTTTTAGCATAGCTCAGCAGAGACAAAAAAGATACCTTCGTTCTTATCGCCCCTTGAAGACGGGTTTACGCTTCTCGCGAAACGCTTGCCGGCCTTCCTTCACATCCTCACTCCGAAAGGCCTGATCACGGAGGGCTTCCATCTGGCGGATGTCTTCAGCCCCCATCCTTTGAACCTGTTGACATCGATTGAAAATGATCTTCAGTGCCCGTAACGATAAAGGCGCGTTCTCTGAAATCTCTTGAGCCATTTCGAATGTAAAAGAAGTGAGTCGATTGCGTGGGAGGACATAATGAATGAGCCCCATTTCCTTGGCCTGGGAGGCGTCATAGACTCGGCCCGTGAAAAACATCTCCTTGGCGGTCGCCAGACCGACCATGTCGATAAATTTCAAGATCCCTCTCCAGCGATAAACAATGCCCAGTTTGGCCGGGGGCACCGAGAAGCGGGCATGATCAGCAGCAATGCGAATGTCGCAGGTCATGGCCAGTTCACACCCTGCCCCGAAGGCCGGCCCGTTGACCATGGCGATGACCGGGTAAGGGAAGTCGATAACGGCCTGCATGCCTTGATCAAGAGGACTCTCGGCCTTCACAGGATCAGTCTCCTCTGTGCCGGCGCTGATGGGGAGATCGGAGATGTCGAATCCCGAGGAGAAAGCCTTCTCGCCCGTGCCCCGGATAACGACGCAGCGGACTTCGTCTTCCTCCGTGAGTCTTCTCAAAACCTCTGTCAGTTTCAGGAGCAACAGGGGCGATAGGGCATTCCTCTTCTCCGGCCGGTTTAACGTGAGGGTGCAGATCCTCTCCTTCCTCTCAACGAGTAACACTTTTTCTTCCATCCTCTCTCCTGA
>JAZDGZ010000009.1:0-16492 GCA_043806375.1 Pseudomonadota bacterium
GGACTACCTCATGTTCGGGGGGGAGAGCTTCGGCCTGCCTGCCGAGATTCGGGACAGTTACCCCTGTTACAAGATCCCCATCTGGGGCAAGGTCCGAAGTCTGAATCTTTCCACGGCCGTGGGTATCGTGGTTTACCACTACCTTCATCAGATGGGCCGGTTCTAGCAGACTGAGGGGTATTTATGGGAAAGAAGGATTATCAATCTCGGAAGGAGGAGAAAGAGTGGTCATAAAGGATCAGGACATTGACACTTTGATGGGCTTTGCCACGGAGGTCATCCGTCGATCCGGAGAGCAGGCCCTGTCATTTTACGGGAAGGGGAACCCTGAATTGAAGTTTGATGAGGTCCTGATTACGGAAGCGGAACTCCATTTGAGAGAGTTTTTTCAGGCTGAACTGTACGCCCGTTTTCCTGAGCATCAGGTCTACGGGAAGAGTCGGGGGAATGAAGGCTACACCCATGAAGGGAAGAGGTATCTTTGGGTCTATGACGCCCTGGACGGGGTTGCCAATTTTCAGGCGGGAATTCCCATCTGGGGTACTTCTCTGGCGCTCTTCGAAAACTTCTGGCCGCTTCTCGGTGTTTTTTACATGCCCGTGACGGGCGATCTTTTTTCTGCGGCGGCCGGACAAAAGGCCTACAGGGGAAAGGAAGCGATTCGTGTATCCAGACAGGAAACGATCAACGACGAAAGTCTTCTCCTGACCTTTTCCCGATTCCATCATCAGCTCCGTGCCACCTTCCCGGGTAAGATCCGCGACTTGGGATGTACGACGGCTCACCTGTGTTATGTGGCCATGGGTCGCGCGGAGGCGGCCGTGGTTGCCAACGAGTCCTATCAAGATCTGGCAGGGGTGAGTATCATCATTGAAGCGGCAGGAGGAGGCCTCTTCAAAATGGATGGGAGTGAGTTTTTCCTGAACGATTACCTGGAGGGACAAAGGATAGAAGAACCTCTCTTGGTCGTGGCTCCGGATAAGTATTCAGAGGTCCGCGCGTGCTTGAAGGACGGTCTTTGAAATGCGGCCCCCCGGTCACATCAGGGCTTGACATTTCCTGGAGAGGCCTAGCAAGAGATCGAGGACCCTGTTAGCCGCCCCTTCATCCAGAGTCCCCATCCCGCAGGCAGGGGAAAGCAGAGACTGGCCGGCCACCTGCTCGGGGTCCATCCCCCACTCCTGGAGACGGGTTAGGCCCACCTGGAGTCGAGAGAAGAGGACCTCGATACTCTCTTGACCGGTAAACTCAAAGGTCGGAACGATCCCCCATGCAAGGTTTCCACCCCTCTTTAAAAAGCCGGTGATCTCCTCTGGGTAGAGCAGAAGGTACTCCAGGTGGGAGAAGGCGTCGAAGCTGATGATATCAGGCCCTGTCTCTGCGATCATGGGCCAGTCGGTATTGCCGCAGCAGTGGATGCCGATCAGGGCGTCGGTCCTCTCCCTCAGATAATCCAACACTTCCCTGATCATGGCAATCACCTCATCTCGTTGGAGGGGGGAGAAGGCAGAACCATAGCCCGACAGGTAGGGCTCATCCAGGAAGATGATGACCTTCTTTCCGGTCCTGCCGAGTTCCCTCACCTGCCAGAGGGCCCTGATGGACAAGCCTTTTACCAATGCCTCAAGGAGATCCGGGTTGTGGAGGAGTGATTTTCCCTCAGAATCCTTTATGCCGGCCGCGAAGGTGACGGGTCCAACCATCTGTCCCTTGATATAGGGCCCGTGTCTTTCAGGGTTCTCCTGGATAAGGGAGACCATTTCATGGAGGCCGGGTGCGTATGCTCGGCTGATAGCAAAGCGGTCAATATCATCGGCAAGAAACCGGTCGTAAAAGGCGACGAGATCGGGTTCCGGGGCGCGTGAAGAGAGGACCAGGGCCTTTTGACCTTCTCTTTTCTCCAGAAGGGGGAGGCCTTCGCTGAACTGGATACTGAGATCCTCTAGGGGGCTTCTTCGGACAAACTGCGGCCAAAAGGGAATTTGAGGACAGGCTTCCAAGATACGGTGACACGTCCCACGAATGTTCAAAAACGGAACAGTCCCTATTCCGGTAGCAGCGAAGAAGAAATCGGTCTTTTTATCCTGTTTTTTACCCGTCATCCGTGGTCATCTCCAGGGCAATTGTTAGATTCGATGCAGAGCTCGATCCCGGGGCCTCGAACCAAGAGCCTATGGCAGGGGGGAGGTGTCCGGAGAGTGAACGACCCCCTGTCTCTTCTCTTGATGGGTCTGAGACCTGGCCTGTAGGGGAACTATCAAGGTTTGGAAACAAGACTTTCAGAGGGGTAGGGAGTCGTTCCTAGACATCTTCCTGATGCCGGCCAGCCACGCCTCCAGGACAGCGATCATCCTCTCCTTTATCTCTCTTTCCCTGTCCCTCTTTTGGGCCTCCATCGCGGGCTTTGCCGACACCATCGTCTTAAGTTCATTGATGCGTTGCCTGGACTGCTCGTCCTCCGGATTCTGGGCCACAACCATTTCATAAGTATTGATGGCTTCAGGGATCTGCCCCTGACTAAAGTAGATCTCTGCAAGCGTAGGGGTGGCAATCTCGGGGAAGGCCTCTCCGTTGGAAATCGGAGATCCCTCACCTGCCGTTTCGATTTGGGGGCCGGCCTCTTCACCCGTCGCCTTTAGAAACTCGGGGGGAACCTCTTCCACGGCCGCTGGTTTCGGGGCATGAGTCTCTTGCGTCGCTCCAAGCGTTTCGAGGAGCTGAAGGGCGTCCTCATCGTCTCGCCGGTGGGCCAGATAGATCCTGAGGGCGTCGGCCGACTCCTGATTCCTTTTCTGCCTGTAATAGATGTTGGCCTGAAGTTTGTATGCATCGCACAGGTCATCGAACCGGCTGATCACCTTTTCCACTTCTGCTTCGGCCTGGGAAAGGAGCCCCATTTCAAAATAGGTCTTCGCCAGCAGTTGCCTTATCGGGATATCATCAGGAAATATGGCCAAGGCCCTGATGCATTCCTGAACGGCCCTCTTCAACTGGCCAGACTCTTTCATTCCTGAAAGGACCACAAAGAGGGTTTCGGAAGAGGGTCCGTGGTCGATGATACGATCATAGAGGTCATCCCAGTTGGTCATAGTTCTGTGCTCCTCCCCTCAAGGTTAGTCTTTCAGAAAACCTTCTTACCTATTCTTGGGCTCCTGAACAGGGTCATTCTCTCGTACGAATCTATACAGGACTTCGCCGTCCTTTATAAGGCCCAGTTCTCTTCTCCCAAGGGATTCGACATAGGTCCTGTCTTCACGAAGGCGCCTGATTTCGTCCAGAAGGTCCTGGTTTTCCTGCTCCAGACTTCGAATCCTTTCGAGATGGGCTTGTCTCTCGTTCTCCATCTGATAAAGATGAAAAAATCCCCGCTCCCCGAATCCCAGCCACAGGGCGATAAGGGTCAAGAAGAGAAAGGTGAATAATGAGAATTTAAGAACCCCATTTTTGCTGAAACCCAAGGTATCATGCTCCCGGAATCGATTCAGAAGACCTTTTCGGCTTTCCACTGGGCCGCAATGACAATGGAGCGCACACCTGCTGTTTTAGCCACGTCCATGGCCTGGACAACGACGCCGTGTCGTGAGTCCTTGTCCGCCTGTAAGACCAAGTGAACCTCGTTTTTTTCTTGAACGAGATTTCTAAGCCTTTCACCCAGCCCTTTCATATCAATCTTTCCGCCTTCGAGATAACTCTGGCCATCTTTGTCAATAATGATCGTAACCTTACTCTCCCTCTGATCATGGGTCGTTCCCGCTACCTTGGGGAGTTCGATACGTACCCCTGATGCAACATCAAAATGGGAGGTGACCATAAAGAAGATCAAGAGCAAGAAAACGATATCGATGAGCGGCGCAATACCGAGACCCGGTTCTTCTAATTTAGCCCTTCTGAATCGCATGAGAAGCTCCACCCCATGAAGGTCGGTCCGGCTCCAGAAGAACCATCAGCCGGAGTTGAGGCCCTTATTACTGAAGTTCTCCATGATTTCGATAATCTTGATTGAATTCTCTTCCATTTGAAAGATGAGCGATTCGGCCTTATCCTTTATGAGGCGGTAGCAGACAAGTGTGGGAATCGCCACAGACAGCCCCGCAGCCGTTGTTATGAGGGCCTCCGCTATTCCACCGGCAAGAGGCGCCGGATTGCCAACCCCCTGCACCGAGATGACGTTGAAAGTTTTGATCATGCCTGAGACGGTGCCCAGGAGGCCGAGCAGAGGGGTCAAGTTGGCGATGGTGGACAAAATCCCCACCCTTTTTTCAAGTGTGGAGGCCTCTCTGCTGCCCCTTTCCTCAACTGATTCCTTGACGAGCCACATGCCCCGTCCTGCATTCTTGAGACCGGCAAAAAAGACCCGGGCGATGGATGAAGGGTCTCCCTGACACAGGAATATGGCATCGGAGATCTTCTTCTTTTTCAAGAGTTCTTCCACGTTGCGGATAAATTCTGCGGGAATGATATTCTTTCTCCTCAATATCCACAGCCTTTCGAGAAATACCGCAAGGGCAATGATAGAGCAAAGGATAATAGGGTAGATGAATATCCCCCCTCGGACAATGAGATCCATCACAATTTTGTCTCCAGCCTATGAAATAAAGCCATTATAACACCATCATTCATGGTTGTCCAAAAAGGATTTCAGTACGCTTTTAGATCTGCGAAAAGAGATCACCATGCCACTCCAATCATCGCTTCATTTTAAGCAGCCAACGTGTTATGGGGCTTGCCATTTTGCCGGGATCCCCATCTTCCCCTTGACACCCAGAGAGAAGTTGGGGCATTGTGTTCACGGGCTGCCGCCTAAATCCTGATCAGGGATTATGGGATCGCCACTGCGAAGACGAAAGCGATTTCGCTCATGGATGAAGCAGGTGGTTTGGGCAACAACCCGTTCATGACGAACCACAAGTCTTTATCTCTGAATAAGACCGGCGAAGGCCGACTCACGCGCGTGCCTGAAAGATGAGGGTATGGAAGAGAGAAGGGTCACCAAATATAAAGACGAAGATCCCAGCCGAAATTCAACGCCTGAGCCCGTCGTCGATCGAGGAACCGAGCTGGTGAAGGAGATCATCTCCGCCTCCGGGAAGGAGGCGATAAATCGGATTCTTGATCTAGATCATCCTGAACGGATGATTCGGGGCATGAACAGGGTCGACTTTTTCTGGCTGGTCAAAAAAATCGGCGAGGAGGAGTCGCCGGCGCTGCTCAAAATGGCCTCGCCGGAGCAGTGGGGATACCTCCTGGACATGGAGCTATGGCAGAGGGATCGCCTCGACCTGGATCAGGCTGCGCAATGGCTTGGAAGATTGCATCAGGCCGATCCTGAGCGTTTCGTGGGATGGCTCCTTAGTGAAGGGGAATCTCTCGCTTACTCTTATTTCTTCAAGAACCTCCAGGTGGAGGTGAGAAACAAGGATGAGGCCTATGATCTCAGTGACGATTTCACAACCTTAGACGGCATCTATCACTTGCGAATTCTAGACAAAGAACATGAGGAAGCCATCATGAAAATCCTTCAGGATCTGGCCCGGGATGACTATCTGAGATACCAGGCGCTCCTGGTGGGATTGATGGGTGTCCTGCCCGCGGAACTGGAGGAGGGGATGTACCGCCTGAGAAACGTGCGCCTGGCCGAGGACGGTTTCCTGCCTTTTGAAGAGGCCCTCTCTGTCTATGCCTATCTGAAGCACGATTCTCTTAGGAAGGCGCCGTTGCCTTCTCTGATTGATTTCCCTGCCACGCAGGAGGACATGGCACTGGTTCCGGTGACACCGCTTTTTCATGCGGAAGACAATGGTTTTTTCATGACATGCGCCAGACAGGGCAGTGACCCCTTGTTTCTCGACAGGATTCGTCTCGACTTCGCCGGCCTGTGCAACCAGATCCTGTCTGCCGATGGGCTGGTCGTCAGGGATCTTGATACCCTCCTGGGTGTCTGCAGAAAAGCGGCCGGTCTTATTAATCTAGGCCTTGAAAAGGCATCGGGAGGGGATCTCTCCCTGGGCGAAGAATTTTTGAAGAGCAACCCTCTCGTCTCTCTTTTCCGTGTCGGCTTCGGTCTTGCCCTCGAACTGAGGTGGGAGACCGAGCGATGGCTGAAAGGGGCATGGTTCGCGCGTTCGGGCTTTAAAACAGACTTCTGGGGCGATGAATGGGGCGGAACCCTTGCCGGGATCTTGCAGAAAAGGCCCCGCTTTTTCTGCAGATCCGAAGGGGAGAGCTACAAGGACTTTGAGAATCTGGCCCAGGTAGAGGAGTGCCGAATGATTGTCAACCGCCTGATGGTTCTCGACAGATTATTGAAGGCCATCACCTCCCTTTACCCTCTGGAGAAAGGGTTGATTAACAAACCCTTTCTCACCTATCAGGCCTTGCTCATCACATCCTGGGCCCGCGAGAAGTTGAGCGGGGCCCCGGCTTTCACCCCCCTCTCCGAGGGAGAGATCAAAGCGTTTTTTCGGATGCTGAGGTCCGGGGAGGATAGGCCACCTTACGTGATGCACACCTTTAAGAAGGTCTTTATGGAGGATTTGCGGCGGCATGCGTCGGCCTTTGAGTCCCAGGCCGACGAGGTCCTTGGAGAGGCCCTCTCCCTCTTGTGGGAAAATTTTGTCGACGAATATGCCCGGGTGGCTGCGGCAGATCTAAGGGGGAGATTCTTGAATTTTATCCTGACAAAGCCTTCTTCCGGACCTGGAGCCTCGTGACAAAGGGGCCACGGATCTACCAGCCTGCTAGTCCCCCAATCCGGGAAAGGTCTTCTTTCCTCAACAGCCCAAAGAGATTGAGGCGGCCCTTTTAGAACCTATGCCCGTAACTCATCTGCAATTTGCGTAGAAGTTGAAGAGCAAACCCGCCGGAGGCGGGTAAACCGCAGAATATCGAATGCAGAATGTCGAATGCAGAAGTAAAGACTTTCGGGAACCAACTTCGTGATTCGATATTCCCTGGTCGCCTCTGGCGCCGCCGAAGGCGGGTAAACCTTGTTCGACATTCATTATATTTTCGATGCCCCGTCCGGCCACCCCCTGTTATTACGTTCGAATCTCCTGAACCATGAAGACGATGTAGGAGATGGCGAAGCATATGAGGGTGATGGCGATGAGGGCGACCATATGGGGATAGACGACGACGACACTCTGGCCCAGGGAGAGGGGGCTCTGAAAGCGGGCCGCCGAAAGCTGCTCCATGGGACCCATCAGGATGAATGAACGGGTCGTCTTCCTCGTAGGATCAATGATGGTCGCAGAGGCCCCGGAGTAAATGGACATGGGAGATAAAAGGGATACCCCTTCCTTGATGTTGGCGTTCTTGATGATGGTCTCCATGCTGGCGCCCTCTTTTTTCTCCACAGGCGCAATGCTGTCGGCCAGGACATTGGCCCCCAGGGAGACGAAGAAAGAGAGAAAGATCCACAGGGCCACCGAGGCCAGGGCAGAGGTGGCGATGCTCCTGAAGGCGATCGAAAAGAGAATGGATATCCCCAGCCAGAAAGAGATGTAAAAGACGCTGATGATGACGTAGATAATCAACCGCCATACTTCTTCGACCCCCGGAACCACGCCCAGAAGGGTGAGACCGAAACCGGAGATCACCAGCACGATGGAGACAATCATGATGGCGATGTTGGTCGCCCCTGCCAGGAACTTCCCGTTGATCACTGCGTCCCGGTAGATGGGTTGGGAGACCACCTTCACCAGGGTCCCATAGGCCCTTTCCCGGTTGATGGCGTCGAAGCCCATGACCAACCCGATGAGAGGCCCGAAAAAGGCGACAAACTGGACCATGGAAAAAAGGGCGCCGGGCGTGTTGAAAAGCATGAGAAAGACAAACCCGGGCTTGGCGATCCCTTCCAGGTTCTCCCTCAGGTGCATCGCCGCCATATAGCTGGTAATGAAACTGACCATGGCGATCAAACCAAAGAGGATGACAAAGCGGTTGCTGCTGAAATGATCCGAAAGTTCCTTTTTGTAAACGGCTAAAAGGCCTTGCATGGTCAGACCTCCTGAAAGTATTTCATGTAGATATCTTCAAGGGTGTAGGTCTCTTGACCCACCCCCAGCTTTTCCCTGGCCAGATCTTTGATCGATCCCTGGGCCACCATCTTTCCCCCGATCATGATTCCTACCCGGTGGGATATCTGTTGAACCTGGTAGAGGTTGTGGGAAGAGAGGAGGACCGTGATTTTCCTGTCCCGGTTCAACGTCTGGATCAGGTCGATGAGCCTGATGGCACCGTCAGGGTCCAGCCCCAGGGTCGGCTCGTCCAGGAAAAGCACCTTCGGGTCCTTGATGAGCACCTCTGCAATCCCCAGCCGTTGCCTCATCCCCCTCGAATAGGCCCCCACCTTTTTTCGGGCATCCTCGGCAAGGCCCACCACGCCCAGCACCTCATCGATTTTCTCTTTGGCCTTCTGCCTTCCTATGCCGTTCAGATCGGCGATATACTCGAGGCTTTGCACCGCATCCAGGTCGCCGTAAAAACCCACATTCTCGGGCAAATATCCCACTATGGCCTTCACCTCTTTCGCCCTTCGCGCCGGATCAAGCCCGCAGACCCGGGCCGAACCCTCCGTAGGCTGGGTCAGGCCCAGAAGCATCAGAAGGGTCGTCGTTTTGCCGGCGCCGTTGGGGCCCATAAAACCGAAGACCTCCCCCTCTTCTATTCGGAAACTGACGCCGTCTACAGCCTTCTGCTGCTGGTACCTCTTCGTAAGACCGACCGTCTCTATGATCCCTTGTCCGTCCATAGCTCTATCGCCTTCCCATACGAACAAATAAGACCACCAGGCCTGCAATCACCAAAATGATAATCCCTATGCCTACCCAGCCCCATGCCGTTGAGGCCTTCACCGTCACCCTTAACTCCATGTTCTTCGTTACCTTGCCCGCATTTGCGGAGAGGTTCACGGAGTAATCCCCTACCAGGGCTTCCCTCGCAGGGGTAATCGTCACCTCCACCTGCTTCAGCTCGCCGGAAGGAACGGCCTCGAGTCTTTCAGGCTTGAATTCCACCTTCCAGTTCTCCGGTTTGAAGGAGAGAAATTTCACCTCGTTCTGCGTCGCGGAACCACTGTTCTTTACGTAAAAAGAGAGGTTGGCCGGTTCCCCCTGAAAGGCATTCAGGGATAGCAATCCGGTCGGCGTCCCCACATCGAGCTTGAAGGTCCCCGTCAAGACAACCTTCAGATCAACTTCTCCCTCGGCGCCTTCTGACCTTACTTTCACCTTAATGGGGTATTCACCCGGTTCAGCCAGGGCATAAGGCTTCACCTCCACGGCCATGGACTCGCTGCGATCCGCCTTGATCCTCAGACTGGAAAAATATTTCTCCTCGTAGGCAGGCTTGAAGTTGATCTCCCAGTTTTTGGGGCCCTGGGCGATGAGATTGAAGATATTATCTTTTTCAGTCTTGTTCTCCACCTCGATAGAGAACTCAAACTTGGCATCGGTAGGGCCCTGAAGGACAGGGTAGGAGGTGTTGATATTGACCCCTTTGGCTTTCTTTTCCTTTTCCGCCTCTATGACGGTCACGGTCACCTGGCTGGAGGAGTTCAATTGCCCGTCCTGGGTTTGCCCCTTTACCGAGAAGGTGTACGTCCCCGGGCCGGTCCCCTCTGCAGGCTCTGCCTTCAGGGTAAGGCCCTTGGTGGAATCGCTCTTGACGTAAACGCCGGTCACGTCGAAGCTGTAGGTCTTTACCCTGGCCTTCCAGCCTTTGGGTACAGACGGAAGAGCCACATTAATGTACTCATCCTGCCTCCCCCCGTTGGTCACATTCAGATCAATGCTGACGCTCTCACCTTTTGGTACAATCACGCCGGTGTATTCGGGGGCGACGGAAATCTTGCGAGCTGGAAGGTCTTTCTTGTCCTCTGCAGCCCTGGCCGCCGGAACCGGATAGACCATCTGCATGGCCAAGAATGCGATGAAACCGAGTGCCAGAAAAAAAGAAAAACCATCCTTCTTCCTATTCATAAAACCACCCTCCTTCAATCGTTATCAAGTTTAGCGTGTTTGGCGAGCGAATCGGCATCATAACCCGCCTTTTTGTAATTATCAAGGGCCCTCATCTTGAGGTCCTTGTCCTTCGCCTTTTCAGAATGCTTGTCCGCTAGCTCAGCCGCGTGGCTCCACATCCCTGCCTCTTCATATTGCTTTACTTTTCTTTTCACCCGGACGTCATTTTCAGGGGTTTCCACGACCGCGGAGCGACACCAGGAGATCACTCGCCTCACTGCCCTCCCACACTCGGGGCATTTGGCAATCGGTTTTTCCTTGATCCCCTGGAGGGCTTCGAAAGGACGCCGGCACTTGGGGCAGGCCTTGGTGATCTCTTTGGTGTGGTATTCATAGATGGGCATTCCAAAAACCCTCGAAAGAATCTGTGGGCATTACACTTTAACGAAAAAATTTAATTTGTAAAGGACTAAAAGTTCAAATACAGGCGATTTCTGAAAAAAAGCTTTTCACATTGACTTAAAAGGCCCCGCTATTATAGTATTCCGGCCAGGGATGAGACGGCGCCATGGATGAAGAGGAATATCAGAACAAGTATCTGAACCTGCGGATACTTAAAAGCGTTCAGGAATACCTCAAGGCAGACACAAATTCTTCGACCGCGGTATACCCCATGAGGATCCCGGATGATTTGCTTTACCAGGTCTTGAAGTTACAGGGGCCGGACAAGGTGGATAAGGTCGTGCATCATATTTTCAAGTTGGGGCTTGCCGTCTGGAGCGAGAAACTATACAGCGAGGTATTCGGTTCTCAGGAGACCCTGGAGGACTTCATCGAGGTCATGAAAAAACGGACGAAGGAATGAGAGCGCCCTCCGGAAGCGGGCCCCAGACAAGTTACCCGTTCTGATAACCCATGTTCCGGCCCGTCCATCCCCATGGCGAAAAGGAGCCCTTTCCCCGGCCTGGAGAGGGATATCATTGGGGGCTTTCTTGGCCCTTTTCAGAGGAGAGATCGGATGGGCGTTTCTCGTAGAAGAGGGCTTCACCTTGAAAATGAAAAAATCGGATTTACATTCTTCATCAACCCTTCCCTTATGCAGGACCACGCGGGAAGATTTCAAAGGAGATGAACCTTCGGCTTCAAGCGATGATATGAAGACCGGAGTTCAATTTGGGTGAGAGTTAAGAAATGAAGACGAATCTTGAGAAGATCAGCGCTGTGAAGAGAAAACTGACCGTTGAGGTCGAGGCGGAAGAAGTAGGCAAGAGGGTCAACGAAGCTTACAAGACCATTGGGAAAAGGGCCAAGATTCCGGGGTTCAGGCCTGGAAAGATTCCAAGGAAGATCCTGGAGAGATATTTTGCGGAGCAGGTGGCTGATGATGTGACCCGCTCCCTGGTCAGCGAGACCCTTCCAAAGGCGGTTGAGGAGACCCAGTCTTTCCCCTTGACCATGCCTGTCGTGGAGAACGAAACGCTCAGGATGGGTCAGGACTTTAAATATGCCGCAGTCATGGAGGTCAAACCGACCATTGAACTCAAGCCATACAAAGGCTTGGACGCGGAAAAAGAGATCGTTTCAATTACAGACGAGGCTGTGGACAGGGAACTGGAAGAAATCAGAAAGTCGAGCGGTCAGTTGAAGCCTACCGAAGCGGGGCGGGGCGTGCAAGACGGGAATTATGCCGTTATAGGGTACGAAGGATTTGAGGGTGAGGAGCCTCTGGAAGGGGTCAAGGCCCAGGATTTCCTCGTAAGAGTGGGTAGCCATGAGTTTCACCCTGAGATTGAAAAGGTTCTAATAGGACTCAAGATTGGAGAAAAGACAGAAATCAAGATTGATTTCGGGCAAGATGACACCAATAGCCGGCTTGCCGGAAAGAGGGTTAACTTCAAGGTCGAAGTCAGGGATATCAAGGTGATGGACCTCCCTGAGCTCAACGACGATTTTGCCAAGAACCTCGGCGCGGATTTCAGTGATCTTGAGACCCTCAAGAAGAGGATCAAAGAGGATCTCATTGCTCGGGAAGAGAAAAGGGCAGACGTAGAATTAAAGAAGAGTTTGCTCAAGAAAATATCCGACACGGTTGAGTTTGAACTCCCGGAATGCCTTGTGGATTCGGAGATAAGATATAGCATTGAAGGTCTGAAACGAAACCTCATGAGGATGGGTTCAAACATGGAGAAGGCCGGCCTGAAGGAGGAGAAATTGAAGGAGGACTTGCGGCCGGCAGCGGAAAGGAGGGTCAAAGACCTGCTGATCCTTGGGGAGATAGCCAAGGAAAGTGATCTTACCATCAGTGAGGCCGAGTTATCAGAGGGTTACAAAGAGATGGCCGAAAAGATTGGCCAGGACCCTCAGGTCCTTCGGCAATACTATGAAGCCAATCAACTCGTGGACCCTCTGAGAGAGAGGCTCCTTGAGGAAAAGACCTTGAATTATGTGGTGGAAACTGCTAATATCAAAGAGAAAGAAGCATCTCTGATCGACCGCGGTCAGACATTAAACCCTTCTGCCGGAGAAAGTGAGGAGGCCTCGTCTTGACGGCCATCCTGCAGGGAGCCCCTGAACCGTAGACCTTTTAAAATTTTTAGAAAGAGAACGGAATAAAATGTTGATACCTATGGTTATTGAACAATCCAGCCGCGGTGAACGCGCTTACGATATTTATTCTCGCCTTTTGAAGGAAAGGATTATTTTTATGGGAGAGCAGGTCATTGACGGGATGGCCAATACGGTCATTGCACAGATGCTCTTCCTTGAGTCGGAAGATCCTGACAAGGATATAAACGTATACATCAATTCGCCCGGCGGGTCTGTGACCGCTGGGTTGGCCATCTATGACACCATGCAGTACATCAAGCCGGATGTGGCGACGATCTGTATGGGACAGGCCGCGAGCATGGCCGCTCTGCTTCTCGCCGCCGGCAAGAAGGGAAAGAGATATGCCCTTCCCCACTCCAGGATCATGATTCATCAGCCCTTGGGCGGCGTTCAAGGCCAGGCAACGGATATCGACATCCAGGCCAAGGAGATAGTAAAGATAAAGGAACTCATACAGAAGATCCTGTCCAAACATACGGGACAGAGCATAGATAGGGTCCGTCAAGATACGGAGCGGGATTTTTTTATGGACCCCGAAGAGGCCCGGAAATACGGCATTATCGATAAGATCATCGTAGAGCGCGAAATGCAAAAGGAAACGAAGAAATAGGAGAAGCCCTTCATGCAAAGAAAAAATGATTCCAACGACGATCTCTTGTGCTCCTTCTGTGGAAAGAGTCAGGACGAGGTAAAAAAACTGATCGCCGGACCATCCGTATATATTTGCGATGAGTGCATTCAGCTTTGCGAAGAGATCATTGCCGAGGATTATGCGCAGGAGACGGATACCGATACTCTTCGTGGTCTGCCGAAGCCTTCGGAAATTAAGAATATTCTGGACGAGTACGTCGTAGAGCAAGAAAGGCCCAAGAAGATCCTTTCCGTGGCGGTGCACAACCATTACAAACGAATCGGGACCAAGATCGATATGGAGGGGATAGAAATACAGAAGAGCAACATCCTCCTCATCGGCCCTACGGGCTCGGGCAAGACCCTTCTGGCTCAGACGCTGGCCAAGATCCTCAAAGTGCCATTTACGATCGCTGACGCCACAACCCTTACGGAGGCGGGATACGTCGGGGAGGATGTGGAGAATATTATCCTCAATCTGGTGCAGATGGCCGACTACGACGTGGAGGCTGCGAGCAAGGGCATCGTTTACATAGACGAGATCGACAAGATCGCACGCAAATCGGACAGCCCTTCCATCACGAGGGATGTTTCCGGAGAGGGCGTCCAGCAGGCCCTTTTGAAGATTATCGAGGGAACCACGGCGAGCATCCCCCCCAAGGGGGGCCGCAAGCATCCCCAGCAGGACTTTGTAAAGGTCAACACGAACAATATCCTCTTCATATGTGGCGGTACCTTTAACGGCCTCGATAAAATTATCAGGAGCCGTATTGGAAGCAAAACCATGGGTTTCGAGGCCTCCATCATGAGCAAGATCGAAAACGATATCAACGAGGTGATCTCCTATGTTCAACCTGAGGACCTCATCAAATTCGGGCTTATTCCGGAATTTATCGGAAGGCTCCCCATCATTTCTACCCTGAATGAGCTGAGCCTGGATGCCCTGGTGAAGATATTGACGGCACCGAAGAACGCCCTTGTTAAACAATATCAAAAACTCTTCGAACTTGAGGACGTGCTCCTCAAATTCACGGACGAGGCCCTCTTGGCCGTTGCTCAGGACGCCCTCAAACGCAAATCAGGGGCTCGCGGCCTAAGGGCTATCCTGGAGTCCGTGATGCTCGATATCATGTACGAGATCCCGAATATGCTCGGGGTGCGGGAGTGCGTTGTCGGAGAAGAGGTCATAAGAAGGTCCGAGTCACCTTTGTTACTCTATGAAAATCAGGTGGGCTACGCGTAATGATGTTCAACCTAAATAAGAAAAAACCATCGGAATTCTTAAATCACGAGGAAACCCAATACCCTCTCCTGCCTCTTCGGGACGTGGTCGTCTTCCCGAACATGGTGATTCCTCTATTTGTTGGGCGGGGCAAGTCTATCAAGGCCCTCGAATATGCTATGTCTCACGAGAAGGAGATCTTTCTCTCTACGCAAAAAGACGCGAAGGTGGATAACCCTTCCCAGAAAGACATATACCTTTACGGCACCCTTGGAACCGTTTTGCAGTTATTGAGGCTGCCGGATGGGACCGTCAAGGCCTTGGTAGAGGGAAAACAGAGGGGGAAAATAGATAACTTCGTTTATAACCATGAGTTTTTCATGGTCCAGGTTCGCAAGGTGCCCGAGGATCATGAACTCGACGACGAGTCGGTGGCCTTGATGAGGGCCGTCACCGAGAGCTTTGAAGAGTATGCGAAGGTGAACGAGAAGATCGGAAAGGAGTTGGTTGCCAACGTATCCACCATCGAAGATCCTGCCCGTCTGGCCGATACCATTGCCGCTCACCTTGTTCTGAAGGTCAAGGATAAACAGGATCTTCTGCAAATTGAGTCGGTGAACAAGAGGCTGGAATACCTTTTTGAGAAACTTCGCGATGAGATAAACATACTCAAGCTGGAGGGCCGCCTCAAGAAGCGGGTCAAGAAGCAGATGGAGAAGACCCAAAAGGACTATTACCTGAACGAGCAGATGCGGGCTATCCAGAAGGAGATGGGCACCAAGGACGACTTCAAGGCCGAACTGAGCGAGCTGGAAAAGAGGATCAGAAGGAAAAGACTGCCCAAGGAGGCCCACTCAAGGATCTGGCAGGAATTCAATAAATTGAAGATGATGTCCCCCATGTCGGCTGAGGGGACGGTCGTGCGCAATTACATCGACTGGATCCTCTCCCTTCCGTGGGATGAAAGAACCAAAGACAAGATGGATATCGAGCAGGCGGAAAGGATTCTCGAAGAGGATCACTACGGGCTGAGAAAACCCAAGGACAGGATCCTCGAATACCTTGCAGTCCAAACCCTCACGAAGAAGATCAAGGGTCCCATCCTCTGCCTGGTTGGGCCTCCGGGTGTAGGAAAGACCTCTATTGCCAAGTCCGTGGCCAGGGCTACGGGGCGCAATTTTGTGCGGCTCTCCCTCGGCGGTGTGAGGGATGAGGCTGAGATACGCGGACACAGGCGTACCTACATCGGTGCTTTGCCCGGAAAGATCATTCAATATCTGAGAAAGGCTAAGTCGACCAACCCGGTTTTCTGCCTTGACGAAGTGGATAAGATGAGCACCGATTTTAGAGGGGACCCTTCTGCGGCCTTGCTGGAAGTCTTAGACCCGGAACAGAATTTCGCGTTTAACGATCACTATCTTGACCTGGACTACGATCTTTCGGAGGTCCTCTTTATCACAACGGCCAACACCCTTCACAATATACCCCTTCCTTTGCAGGACAGGATGGAGATCATCAGGATACCCGGCTACACCGAACTGGAGAAGCTGTACATCGCAAGGCAGTTCCTCATCAAGAAACAGATCGAGCAAAACGGCCTTGCGGGAGTGGATATCGCCTTCTCCGACGGAGCGATCCTGACCCTTATCAGGAATTACACGCGTGAGGCGGGCGTCCGGAATCTGGAACGGGAGATATCGTCCATCTTGCGAAAGGTGGCCAAGGAGGTTGTCAAAGCAGGGAAACAGACCAAAATCAAGGTCGGCAGCAACTCTATTCACCAGTATTTGGGCGTCATCAAATACCGCTTCGGCCGGACCGAAGATCAGGATCAAGTGGGTTTAACCACAGGACTGGCCTGGACCGAGGTTGGCGGGGAACTCCTCCAGACTGAGACGACGATCATGCCCGGCAAGGGCAAGCTCGTCTTGACCGGCAAGCTGGGCGAGGTGATGCAGGAGTCGGCTCAGGCCGCCCTCAGTTACGTCCGGTCGAGGGCAAGACAGCTGAGACTGCCGGATAAGTTCTATGAGACGATTGATATCCACGTTCACGTGCCGGAAGGGGCCAT
>JAZDGZ010000010.1:0-5089 GCA_043806375.1 Pseudomonadota bacterium
AAATGAGAATTTTTTCGCAAGGTCAAGGAAGTCAAGGGATTTCGCGGAGGCGTACGATGAGTACGCCGCACAAGGAATCCCGCAGATTGACACCGAGATTGCGGAAAAAGGCCATTTCTGGATGGAAACTCACTAAGGAAACGGCACAAGGGGTTAGTCCTCAGACCGCCAGCCGTGCGCCGTGCGCCCTGCGCCCTGCGCCTTGTACCTTCCTTACCCTATCTTTTCCCTCCACCCGTAGGGGTCATCTTTTTCGGCATACTGGATGGCCACAATCTCGTCGTACAGCCTGCGGGAGAGATCCCCCATTTTCCCGCCGGCCACGATGTGATCCTTGCCCTTGTAAGTGATCTGCCCCACCGGTGATATGACCGCCGCCGTTCCTGTGCCGAAGGCATCCTTGAGTCTTCCGTCTTGAGCGGCCTTGATCACTTCATCGATGGCAAGGGAGCGCTCCGACATCTTGATCCCCCAATCTTTGACCATATGAATCACCGAATCCCTGGTGATTCCGGGGAGGATACTGCCCGCCAGGGGCGCAGTGATCACTTCATCGTCGATCACGAAGAACATGTTCATGGTCCCCACTTCTTCGATGAATCTCCTCTCTGCCGCGTCAAGCCACAGGACCTGGGTAAAACCCTTTTTCTTGGCCTCTTCGGCCGCCAGGAGACTCGCCGCATAGTTGCCGGCCGTCTTCACCTCGCCCGTGCCGCCCACGGCCGCTCTGATATACTTATCCTCCACATAGATCTTTACGGGGTTCAGGCCCTCCTTGTAATAGGCCCCCACCGGACCGACGATCACGTAGAAAAGATAACTCCAAGCAGGCCGAACCCCCAGATGAGGCTCCGTGGCCAGCATGGTAGGTCGAATATAAAGGGATGTCCCCTTCCCCGTGGGCACCCATGCCCTGTCCAGCAAGATGAGCTGCTTCATGCCGTCCAGGGCCTCATCGATGTCCAATTCCGGCATGCAGACCCTCGCAGCAGATCGGTTGAATCTCTTGAAATTCTCCCTTGGCCGGAAGAGGTAGAGCCCGCCGTCCTTTCCGGAATAGGCCTTCAGCCCTTCAAAGATCTCCTGACCGTAATGGATGGCCATCGCAGCAGGATCAATGCTCAGATTTCCATAGGGGACGATCCTTGGGTCGAACCAGCCTTTCCCCTTTTCATAATCCATAAGGAACATGTGGTCCGTAAGGATATCCCCGAAGCCCAGTTTCGACTCATCGGTCGGCTTTTGCCTCAATTGGTCAGGTTTGGCACGGCTTATCTTGATTTCCATGGCCTATCTCCCTCCTGAAAAGATCCTGTAAAGACGAAAACTTTAATTTATTATCACAACAGTTTCGTCTAAACAATATGATATTTCAGTGCTGTCCAACAACGGTTTTGCCATGTTGCAGGGGTATGGGAGTCTCTTTTCACTGGCCCACTGGGCGGGGGTTACATCACGTCTTTGTCGCTCTCTTCTATGGCCCTGTCTATCTCCGCCTTCAATTGAGGGGGCAACCCTGGAATATCGACGCTCAAGAAGCCCCTCACTATGGTGGAAGTGGCCTCATCTTCGCTGAGTCCCCTGGACATCAGATAGGCGATCTCTTCCTGGGCGATCTTTCCTACTGCCGCCTCATGGGACATCTCCACCCCATCCGCGTGCGCCTCAAGTTCCGGGATGGCATGGATCAGACCGCCGTTGAGGAGCAATCCGCGGCACTCCAGATGGGCCTTGATCTCAGGGACTTCGCCGATCAGGTGGCCCCTGGCAATGATCTTTCCGCCGTTGCTGATCGCGCGGGCCACAATTTCCGCCCGGGTGCCTTCTTTTTTCAGATAGATCCTGCCCCCCAGATCGTACAGAGAGCCCGGGCTCCCCACAACGATGCTGTAGAAGCGGGCGACGGCATCCTTCCCCACGAGATGGGTGGTCGGATACATCTGAATGGACTTCACCGGCTTCATGCAGACGTAGTTGTTCAGGAATAGCCCCCCCTCTTCGACCCTGGCCACGGACCGAGGGCGCACGACCATCTCCTCGGCCCAATTATGGATCATCGTAAAGGTCAGTTTGGCGTTTTTCTTCACAAAAAACTCGGAGATGCCCACGTGGATCCCCCTTTTCATGCGGGGAGAGGTGGAGCACCCCGTGATGATGTGAAGTTCCGAGCCTTCCTCGGCAACGATGATATTATGGACATTCTGCTGCAACCCCTCCTTGTCCAGGTACAGGCAGGCCTGAACCGGGTAGATGGATTTGCTACCGGGCAAGGCCCGAATCACATACCCATCATGCAATCCGAGTTCCGCCGCGGCCGTGTACTTGTCCGCATCCACCGATACGAGCTTCCAGTAATAGTCGCGGATCCATTCCTTTTCTTCCAGGGCCTTCTTGATGGGAAGCACTTCGATGCCTTCCTGCTGTGAATGGCAGTGGATGACCGACGTGTCTTTCTGAAAGAAGGTCCCTCCCCTCTCCGCCTGTTTCACGTCCAGACCTGCCATGATGAGCCGCTGTTGCTCCGCTTGAGGAAGCTCACAAAGGTCCTCGTCCGCCATATAGGCATGGGGTACGGGGGCATCGTCATACGCCTCCAGATCGACGTCCGGTCCTACGGCCGCCTTTTTTTCCTTGGCCCTGACGGCCCTTTCTCTTAATTCCTCTAAGCCATGCATCGCACGCACTCCTCGTATCCGCTCGCACTGATACAATTCAGGATCTCCCGGGGATTATTGACACAACTCAACCTGCCGTCAAAGAGCACCTGGCCCTTATCGGCTGCAACGTAATCCAGGATGTATCCGGTATGGGTTATGATCAGCCCCATCTTCGTCCTTTCGAGCTTCAGCTGCATCTTGGACCTGGCGTCCCCGGGAAAGGAGTCCTTTTGAAGAAGGACGGCTATCGCCTTGCCCACCAGGTGGATGTTCTCCAAATCCACCCCCGATTCGGGCTCGTCAAAAAGCATGAAATCCGGGTTTTGCGCCATCAATTGAAGGAGTTCGGATCGCTTTATTTCCCCCCCTGAAAAACCGGCATTCACATCCCTGTCCAGAAAATCCTCAAAGTTGACCCGCCTGGCCAAGGCCGCTTCATCCGCCTCTCCCCTGGCACAAATCCTGACCATCTGCCGTGTCTTCAATCCATGGATCGTCGGGGGTCGCTGGTAGGAGATGCCGATCCCCAAGAGGGCCCGTTCGTTGATGGGCATATGGGTGATATCCTCCCCTTTAAAGAGGATCTTCCCCCCCATCACCTCGTATTGAGGATAGCCCATGATCGTCATGAGAAGGGATGTTTTCCCCGATCCATTAGGCCCGAAGAGAACATGGGTTTCGCCCGGATTGATTTCCAGGTCAATGTGCTGGAGGATGACCTTTCCATCGATCCCCACCTTCAAGTCTTCAATAGAGAGCATCAGCAAGACCCCCTTTGTTGTTTTACTAGGAACCTTATCACGAAAACACGAAAGTAAAAAATCACGAAAAACACAGTGTCTAAATCATATTAAACTGCCCAAAAGTGAAAAGCAGAACAACCTGAGATTTTGACCGGAAAGCCAAGAAGCAGATGTAAGACAATCGTTTTTCTTTCGTGTTTTCCTGATTTCGTGCTTTCGTGATAGATTTGGTTCTTGAGTTTCTCAGGTCAGATAAGGCGCCCATTGCCTGGCCGTATCCGAGATATACCCGGATGGAAGATCCTTGACGACCCTGTTATGGCCGGGCAACAGGATCTCCACTTCCAGGTCCGCGAGCCTCATCAAAGAATTTTTGAGTCCCGAGGCATCGGCCCCATGGAGGTCGAAGCGACCGATTGCATAATCGGCATAGACCACATCTCCGGGGATGAGCACCTTTTTCGTGGGTTCATAGAGGGCGATACTCCCGGCAGAGTGTCCCGGGATGTGCAGGACCTCCCAGGCCATGCCCCCGATCTCGAGCCTTTCATCGCCCTGAAGTTTCTTGTCCACCGCGAAGGTGAAATAGCCCGGTTTGAGACCGTATTGCATCTGGCACATGCTGCGAAACATGTCCATCCCGTAGACCGTCCTCTCGTCCCCCTTCTCCAAAGGCTCGGCCTCATGGGCGTGAACCCACAACTCCGCATGAGGGATCTGTTCACGGATCTCCGCCAGACACCCGATGTGATCCAAATGGGTATGGGTCATGATGACCCTCTTGATGTCCTCCAGCCTCACCCCCGCCTTCTCAATGGCCCCCAATTTGTAGGCCCCCTTGCCCATCAGACCGGCGTCAATGATGGACAGGTCTTTGGACGAGGGTTTTCCGATCACATAGACGTGGGCGTCAGGGATAAAGTCATCTTGTCCCGGGATAAAATAGACCCCTTCTATCATTTCAGGCATGCTTCACCTCCATCGCAATCTAACCTTTTTTCATATAAAAATATGTCCGGATGCCCGGCCCGAAAAGATTCCTCGGCCCCCTCCGAGGGGACTCGGAATGAGGCACATGACATCCCTGCACAGTCACTCTGGGTGAACTTGTCGGTAAGGCTTTTCCAACATTTATACATAGACCATACGTCGACCTTAATCAAGGGTAATCCCTGGAATTGCAATTCCCTTGATTTTGGCCTGCATGTATGGTCCTCTTTGATCTCTCACAAAGCACGCGGAGATCGCAGAGGGATTTGCCGACTGAATCCTCCAACGCTTCGCAAGCGAGGCGTTCCAGAACAACCGTCAACTGATGTCGATTTCGGCTTCGTTCTCCCGTCATTCCCCGCCTTGACCGGGCCTGCCCCGTACTTGTCGAAGATCCCCCGCCGAGCGGGGGGATACGGGGGAATCCAGGCTTTTGCGGGCCAATGAGTTTGGGGACTCCGGCTGGAGTTTGTCCCCACCTCAGGGCTGATCTTTCTGCGATTCAGACACTGGAATATTAATTAGTAGCTGCGACACATATTCACCGCAGAGTCGCAAAGAACGCAGAGATAGTTTTTTGCCTTCCGCTGACCCCGGAGGAATAGGCTCCGCATTCCACAGGGCGGAGGAGGGCGGAAGGCAAAAAGAAACCTTGTCATTATAAGAGCAGATGACACGACTTGTTTGTCCGTCCTCGGC
>JAZDGZ010000011.1:0-2450 GCA_043806375.1 Pseudomonadota bacterium
CCAGGAACGGCGGATGATTTCGGGAACGGGGTTGTTCGCTGAATGGTTCAGGTAGGAGGCCATGTTCTGGCCGAGCACGTCGTGGGGCGGAATAGTTACAGCCTCTTCCGGTCCCTTCTCCCATACCAGGAGGTGCCGGTAACCTACCCCTCGATAAATGGATATGTCCGGCCCGTTGAGGCCGCCCTTCAGATCGGCGACGATCTCTCCTGCCTCTTCTGCAGGGATATCTCCCGAGCTGTGACTGATCATCAGCACGTCCTGATCGGATTTGTGATCCAGGGTCACCAGATTCATTCGAAAAGCGACCTCATGGGGCTCAAGCCCCACCCCCATGCTGGCCGCCTCGAAAGGGCCCCTTCTGGTGTGATAGAGCCGGGGATCGTAACCCAACAGGGAGAGGTTTGCCACGTCACTGCCCGGCTCCATCCCTTCCGGAATCGTCCTCACCAGGCCTACCCGGCAGGCGGCAATCCGGTCCATATAAGGGGTTTCCGCCGCCTCAAGGGGGGTCCGTCCGCCCAGTTCCTTGAGGGGATAATCGCCCATACCATCCCCTACCAGGATGATGTATTTCTTATTCATAGCCTCTGAAGTGCCTAAAGTGAACTAAAGTGTCTAAAGTGCCTAAAGTTGAAAACCCCAACCACGAAAACACGAAATAGGGAAAGCACGAAAAAACCAAAAAGGACTCTTTCGTGTCTTTGTGTTTTTCGTGCTTTCGTGGTTTGCCTTGTACCTTTGTTTTAGGTCTCTTGCACCCTGATCACGACCGTTTCATCGGTGAGCACATCCAGCCGATTCATCAAGGAGAGGGCCTTCCGAACGCTGCTTTCCCTGGCCTCGTGGGTCAGCATGACGATGGGAACCGATCCATTGACCTTTCTTCCCTTCTGCATCACCGAATAGATACTGATATCGTTATCACCCAAAATGCCGGATATCTTGGAGAGGACGCCCGGCTTGTCAATGGCGGAAAACCTGAAATAGTATGGAGTGGACAAGGCCTCAATCGGCTGAATGGTCAGCTGCGAGTGCTCAAGACCGAAATGGGCCAGGGGGGGCATGTGGTTTTTGATGCCGTGCCTGATTTGCCTTGCCAGGTGGATCAGGTCTGAAACGACGGCGCTCCCCGTCGCCCTCTTTCCCGCTCCAAGCCCGTAGTAAAGGTTCGGCCCCACAAAATCGCCTTCCATGTATATGGCATTGTAGACGCCTTTGACGTTTGCCATGATGTGATCCTGGGGGATCATTGCAGGGTGGACCCTGGCCTCAACTTTGTCCCCGAGATTTCTTGCGACGGCAAGCAATTTGAGACAATAGCCGAATTCGCCGGCAAACCGAATATCTTCGGGCGTCAATCGATCGATGCCTTCCCGGTAAATGCTCTCAAAGGGGACAGGCACGCCAAAGGCGATGGATATGAGAATGGCCAGCTTGTGGGCTGCGTCGGTGCCGTCCACGTCCAATGTGGGGGGGTCCTCTGCGTAACCCAGTTTGATGGCCTCTTCCACGGCCTGGCCGTAAGGAAGGCCTTCGTCGGTCATGCGGGTCAGAATGTAGTTCGAGGTGCCGTTGAGGATCCCCATCATCATGGTGAGCCGGTTGGCGCAAAGACCCTCCCTCAACGATCGAATGACCGGGATGCCGCCTCCCACGCTCGCTTCAAAGGCAAGGTTGACTCTGTATTTTTCAGCGGCCGCGTAAATCTCCTTTCCACATTCTGCGAGAAGGGCTTTGTTGGCGGTAACCACGTGTTTCCCTTTCTCCATGGCCTTTAAGATATAATCCTTTGCCTTTTCCTTGCCGCCTATAAGTTCGACGACGATCTGAATCTCAGGGTCGTCAATGATCTCCATCGCGTTTGTGGTCAGGAGGCCAGGGTCAAGGGCTATCCCCCTGTCAGAACGGATATCCAGGTCAGCGATTTTTTTTATAATGATTTGGGAACCCACCCTGGTGGTAATGATATCTTGATTTTTCAATAGGATTTCCACGGTTCCAGAGCCGACGGTCCCGAACCCGATGATGCCGACGTTTACTTGCTGCATAGCTTCCTCTCATGGGCCAAAAGTTTTGTGCGTTTCCACCGGATGTGCAAAATGCAAAATGGTCCAAGGTGCAAGTCGAAGATCCCGACAACGGCGGGGGCACAGGGCGCAAGGGATCGAGTTTGAAAGGCCCATTCCATGCAAAAACCCTGAACCTTGCGCCTTGTACCGTGCACCCTTTTTCTAGAGCACTTGTTTTATTCCTCGAATCGCCTGATTGATCCTGTGAGGATTCTCCACAAGGGCAAACCTCACGTGGCCGTCTCCATACTGCCCGAAACCTACGCCTGGCGAAACCGCGACCCTGGCTTTTTGAATGAGCATCTTGGAAAATTCTATGGAACCCATATCTCTGAATGGCTCCGGGATCCTGGCCCACACGAACATGGTCCCTTTCGG
>JAZDGZ010000012.1:0-4717 GCA_043806375.1 Pseudomonadota bacterium
CGGGGTCTGGATGGATCAAAACGGCCTGCCTCTTCTCCAATGGGTGCCTGGTCATGGGGATCGTGGCAGTCAAGGCATCTTTTGTATTCCTCTTGGTCCTGGACTTTCTTGGCGCCGTGGAAACCCTGGTTCAGCCTCTCCGGGACGTCGTCATGGCAGGCCAGGCACTGATCTGCCTTGAAGAACTCTCCCCTCATCCGGACGATGTCTCCAGGATCGGGATGGATAAGTCTGGATTGAATCTCCTCATGGCAGTCCTGACACGAAGTTTGGCCGTGAACGGAGGTATGGAATCTCCCGGCCTCTATCATCCACGAAGCACTTGCGGCGGGACAAACCCCCCATAGGGAGAGAATGACCAAGAACAGCCCAAAGAGTGCCTTGCCCGATCCCCTGCAGGGTTTTAGGGTTTTCCCTGAAAGGGTGACCGGTACCCCTGAACAAGGCTGCTTTCTGAAATGTCTGTTTTCTCTCGCCTCTGTCAACTTCTTCGCTTCCCCATGGATCTCGTTTGCCGTTATCCTTTCAGCTGATCGCTTGCGGCAAGAGCCGTCCCCCCCTTTTCTTCTGCACCTCGAATGGCAAGGAGGTGCAGGGTGGGGCGGGGAAATCAGATCTCATGCCTGTCATAGGGCTCCTTGACCATGCCGACCACGTACGGTCCCTCAGGGACCACCACGGCATTCGGCTTGGTCTCGAGCAGCCTATCGACGGTTTCCTGCACATCTTCGATTTTTGAGGCCCCCATCCTCTCGACCTCATCATGGGAGAGGCCCGGCGAATAGACGTAAACCTCACCCGCATAGTCCAGGACCTGGTATATATTCTGGGCACACCACTGATCGATGACGAAATGATCTGGATCGCAATATCTGCTGAAGAACTCCTGAGGGCTGTTTACAGACCGCAGAGTGCGGCAAAACTCAGGACCCCCCAAACCCTCTCGACACTCGCAGGCGACCACAATCGCTCCCCCCTTGGTCAAGATATCCCTGGCGCAGATCAGGGCCTTGCTGATCTGGTAAAAGGTGGCGTCCAGGGGATACCCCCCTCCCGAGGTTATAACCGTTTCCACCCGCCGATCCAGAGGAACAACGGAATGATCGAAGACCATGCCGCACCCTCTGCGATGGGCGTGGTTGTAGTGGCCGGCAAAGAGACCAGCGATCCTCCTCTCCTTATTGATGACCACGTTTACGATGAAGTCGGCCCCTGCCAACTCGGCCACGCGGAGTCCATATTCGTGGAAAGGGTTTCCGTCAAGAAGGCAGTTCGTGACCTTGGGATGATCGATCATTCTGTAGGAATGCATGAATTTCATGGTTTCGAAACTGGAGATGCCCGGGAGAATAGACTTCCCCCCTCCGGAGAAGCCGGCATAGAAATGAGGCTCGATCAAACCGGTCAGGATCTTCAGGTCTGCTGCCAGGTACTGTTTATTGATCTCGATAGGAGTTCCGTCGATTTCATCGATCACTTCGCATGTCTCCGGCCTGCGGCAATCGTGGTTCACGATCTTGTATTCACCCATGATTTCGGCGCCCACCATGGTTTTCAATTCATCCCCCAGATTCGGCCGATGCATCCCCGTCGCGATCAGGATGGTGATATCATCTTTCTCTATCCCTGACCTTAGAAGGGTTTCAAGAATCGGAGGAAGGATAATCCTGTTGGGAACAGGGCGGGTGACATCGGAGACGACGATGCAGACCTTTTTCTTTCCCTGAACCAATTCGGACAGCGGAGGGCTTTCGATGGGGTGGGCAAGGCAATCATAAAGGGCGCCGGCAGGGTCGGAAAGGGGTCGCAGAGGTTTCATCTCCAGCAGATTCACCGAATCCGGGAGTTCAAGGTCAATGGTTTTTTCCCCAAACAAGAGGCCGGACCTCATTCCTCCACCTCCATCTTTGGCCCTTCCGGCACACCCCTCGGCAGGCCGGCATACAACCCCGGAGACAACCATCTATCAGATCCCTCGTTCTCTTGTCCCCAGGATCCAGTTATTAATCGTCTCGAAATAGTATTGACTGTTCGCGGGAGATACCGCAAATGGGCAAGTTCCTCGTCCGCCTTCGGCGAAGATTGATCCATCTCATCCCACGGTCCCCTTGCTCTATAATGGAGTCCAGTTCTCCCATTTTTTCAGTCAAACCCTGCAGCAGGAAAAAAAGACACACCTTTCATTTGCCCCGGTGATTCACCGGGGCAAATGAAAGATTTGAATTTCTCTGTGTCCTCTGTGTCTCTGTGGTGAATACGTTTGCGTATTTACGAAATCCTGTACTTAGCCTCCGTGGCACGAAAGCATCATTGAGATCTGATAGGGGAGGTGGGATGGGCCAGGGATGATTATGGCCGACAGATAGGAGTACTCTCCTGATGGCAAAAACAGGAATAGGGCCCCACGACGCCTGTAGAGGAGAGGGAACCATGTTCCCTTTGACGGGGCCTGCATCACTCCATCATTTGGGACTTGAAAAGATTCGCCTTTTCCTTCAGGTAGTACCTGCCGCCGTCGGCAAGACCAACCACACCGCTGGAGATGAGATGCTCCAGGGCCTTTGGTCTGAAATCCCTGGCCCCGAATCGAAACAAACTCGTCTTGGCGTAAGGAAGTAATACCGCCGAACCCGGGTCAACAGCGCTCACACTTTCAAGATCCCTCATAATGGCGAAAAATGCCCGTTTTATTCTCCAGGCACTAACCTTTCTTGTCAGGACAAAGACCAGTACTAATAGAAGGATACCTGAAATGATCTGGGTGATATCGGACATTTTCGGTTGATCCTTTTTCGCCGCGTCACTGTGCTTCAGAGTTGGTTCATCTCCTTCGAGAGCCCCTATTCCCCTTTCAAGAACCCAGAAACGCCACAGTTCAATGAACGACCCCGCCGCCCCGCTGTAGCGGGATCCTCCAGAGGCGGATAAATCTCCGCTACGCTCCGACAAGCAGCGGCGTATCAAGAATTCAGAAGCCAGAATTCAGGAGGCAGAATAAAACAACCATAAAAACGGCTTTCATATTAGCCTTATTCTTCTGGATTCTGACTCCTGGCTCCTGGATACTTTAAAGTGCATGAGACATCCAGAGGCATTATACATGACCATACGCAGCAAGCTGCGGGGAATTAAACCCAAAGAGACCTTAAATTTTGAATTTAACAGAATCTCCCCGCATATCCAAGCTTATTTTCTGACCGCACCGGGCAGAAAAAGCCGGAGGGCCGGAGAGATGCGGCCCTCGCACATTCGTTGATCAAGATTTAGGGGCAGCCGAAGAAGCCTCTTCTCAGTCCTCCTGGAGCTCCTTTATCCCGGCATAGAAGTCAAGGACCTCCGGGTTCTTCAGGGCATCTTTGTTCAAAACAGCCTGGCCCTGGATCACCTTCTTGACGGCCAACTCGACCTTTTTCAGGTTCAGTGTGTAGGGGATATCGGGCACGGCGATGATTTTTGCCGGCACGTGCCGAGGCGAGGCACTTGCGCGCAAGGTGCCCCTTATCTTATTTCTAAGGTCTTCGGTCAAGTCATGGCCTTCGGCCATCTTGACGAAGAGGATCACTCGGACATCGCCTTTCCAATCTTGCCCGACAACGAGGCTGTCTTCTATCTCTGCCATGCCCTCAACCTGCCGGTAAATCTCAGCGGTGCCGATCCTCACCCCCCCTGGGTTAAGGGTCGTATCCGACCTGCCGTAGATGGTCACGCCGCCGCGATCATTGATTTCTATAAAATCACCGTGCCGCCAGACGCCGGGGTAAACGTCGAAGTAGGCCCCATGGTATTTTTCCCCCGTTGGGTCGTCCCAGAAATAGATCGGCATGGAAGGACCGGCAGCCAGGCAGACCAGTTCGCCCTGGCTGTTCCGTACAGGCTTGGCGTTCTCGTCAAAGGCCTCGACCTTCATTCCCAGACACCTGCACTGCAACTCGCCGGCGTACACCGGGCCCATGGGGTTGCCGGCCGCAAAACAGCCGTTGATGTCTGATCCTCCGGAAATGGAGGCCAATTGCAGGTCTTCTTTCACCTCCCGGTAAATGAACTCAAATCCCTCGACCGACAGGGGCGAACCCGTTGATAGGAGCGACTTGAGGGAAGAGAGATCATACTCCTCTCGGGGCCTTACCCCCGCATTCTGAAGGGCCGCGATATAGCCCGCGCTCGTCCCGAAAATCGTCATTTTCTGATCCTGGGCCATCTTCCACAGTGCCCCTGGATCCGGATGGAAGGGGTTGCCGTCGTAGAGGAGGAGGGTGGCGCCCACGGCCAAAGAGCAGGTCAGCCAGTTCCACATCATCCAACCGCAGGTGGTAAAATAGAAGATGGTGTCCTCCCGCTTCACGTCCGTGTGAAGAAGGAGTTCCTTCAGCTGGTTTATCAGGACGCCCCCGGCGCTCTGAACCATGCATTTGGGGAGCCCCGTGGTACCGGACGAGTACATGATATAATGGGGGTGATCAAAGGGCAGTTGCTCAAAAGCCATGTCAAGGTTGGACTCGGGAGAAATGAAATCCCGGTAATTGACGGCAATGGGTATCCCCTCTATATCCGGTTCCCGTTCCGTGTAAGGAACGACCACCACCTTTTCGATGCTCGGCAGCTCCTTCAGGATATTGGAGATCCTCTCGATAGAATCGAGGCTCTTCCCTTTGAACCAGTACCCGTTGGCGGTAAAGAGGACCTTGGGCCTTATCTGGCCGAAACGATCAAGGACCCC
>JAZDGZ010000013.1:0-5253 GCA_043806375.1 Pseudomonadota bacterium
TGAGCGGGTTCTGCCCCGTAAGGTTGATGTGGTCGCTTACGATCATCAGGTCGCCGTTCTCAAACTGCGGGTTTAATCCCCCCGCTGCGCTTGAAATGAGGAGGACCTCCACGCCGAGTTTGGCCATCACCCTGATGGGAAAAGCGACCTGTTGAGCGGTGTAGCCCTCATAGATATGAAATCGACCTTCCATGGCAACGACGGGTCTGCCAGCGCACTTGCCGAAGGCCAGGATGCCTCGATGCCCCACCGTGGTGGACTGAGGGAAGTTGGGTATGTCACTGTAGGGAATACGGAGATCCGTTTCCATCTGTGCGGTGATCCCTCCCAGGCCCGTCCCCGTGATAAGCCCTATGCGGGGCGGACGAGGCATTTTCGCCGATAGAAAAGCCGCCGTTTCTTCGATCATCTCAAGCATAGACCCTTTTCCTCCTTGCTGCGGGTGAACGATAGTCTACTACCATAAACCGCTTTAAATTCAAAGCGATTACCACTAAAACCGGACTGCCCCATCCCTTTGACGGTGGGCTTCCTTAAAGGGTCTAGGGATCCCTTTCCGGTTTTTGTACTTGACCTGGATCTCCGGCCTAATATAAGAAACGGGTAACATTACTATTTCCAGATGACCTGCGAAGGACTCACAGGGGTAACGCGACCCATGGCAATTAAGATCGATCTTCATGTCCACAGTCATTGCTCGGATGGCAGGATGAGCCTTGAAGGCATCTTCGACGAGGCGCACCGAAGGCGCATATCCGTGATCTCAATTACGGATCATGACTCAATAGAGGGCCAAGAGAGGGCGAAGGTGCTTGCCGATCAACACGGCATTCAGTATCTCACCGGTCTTGAATTGAACGTTTCGTTCACCCATCCGGAATACGCGCCCCGCAAGGCGGTTTCTCTGGATTTCCTCGCCTACCAATACAACATCCATGACAACCCCCTCATTCGGAAGCTTGAAGAACTCAGGGAATATAGAAGGGGGAGGGCTGAGAAGATCTTACACAAGATCAACGAAGAATTGGTAAAGGAACACAAGCGGGAGTTCTCCCACCAGGATCTTGACGAGATCCAAAATTCGGTGGACGGCGCCTTTGGTCGTCCCCATATTGCTGAATATATGGTCAAAAATGGAATCGTCACCAGTAGGCAAGAGGCCTTTGACCGATACCTGGTCAAATGCAATGTTCCTAAGATGCCCCTTTCCCTGCCTGAGGCCTCTCAGCTGGTTAGAAGGGCCGGGGGGAAAATCATGTTGGCCCATCCGAGTCACCCGAGAGGGACATCCCTCGTCACCCTGGCCGAATCACTGTCAGATCAGCAGGAAATCATAGAGCGGGCCATGCTGCCTCATATCGACGGGATTGAGTGCTGGCACAAGGGCCATGACGCAGTCACAACGGAGGCCTATCTCAGATTCGCAAGAAGATGGGGTCTGATGGTCAGCGGTGGGTCTGATTGCCACCAAAGCCCGGTTGTCATGGGTGAGCCGCCCGTCCCGCCCGAAGTGGTTGAACAGTTCGGCCTTCACCTTCCAGAAAAGTAGTCCCATGTGGAGCAAGAAACCATGTCTTCGCTGATAGAGGATCTTTTGGACCCCGCTTCCTTGCCTGATAAGACCAAAGGCGTCTCCCTTGTCCAGACCCATATATCCCTGGTCTTTGTAGGGGATGAATTTGTCTATAAGATCAAGAAACCCGTGAATTTCGGCTTCTTGGACTTTCTAACTCTGGAGAAGAGGGCCTATTATTGTGAGAAGGAACTCGAACTGAACCGAAGGCTCGCAAAGGAGATTTATGTTTCGGTCCTTCCGATCACATTTGATGGAAAGAGACACCGCATTCAGGGCAGGGGAGGGAAGGTGGTGGAGTATGCGGTTAAGATGAAACGGATTCCACAAGAGAGGCTGATGAAATCGGTCTTTGAGCGGGGAAAGCTCGAAAGGGAGCACCTGTCTCGGATTGCCGAGGTCCTGGCCCGGTTTCATTTGAGCGCCCTGAAAAACACGGAAATCGACCGCTTTGGCGAACCCGAGCAATTCAAGGTCAATACAGACGAAAATTTCGAGCAAGTTGAAAGGTATATTGGTATAACTATCAAGAAGGAGGCGTTTAACGCGATCAGGGCCTGGACCTACGGCTTCTATGGATCCGAGAGGGATCTTTTCATGGAAAGGGTGAGGGAAGGGAAGATCCGGGATTGCCATGGCGATCTTCATATGGAGCATGTCTGTCTTACGGAGACCCTTCCGATCATTGACTGCATCGAATTTAATGACCGTTTCCGTTACGGTGATACGCTGGCGGATATCGCGTTTCTTCTCATGGACCTGGAATACCACGGGGGACTAAGTTTTTCCGAGATTCTGTGGGACGAATACAAGAGACTGACAGGCGAGGTGAACGCCGAAGACCTCCTCACCTTTTACAAGGTCTACCGGGCCTTTGTACGGGGAAAGGTAAACAGTTTCCAGGTGGATGACGTCGCCGTAGGGCCTGACAAAAAGAAAGAAGCGATAGAGAGAGCCAAGACATATTTTCAGCTTGCATCCTCGTATATCGATTGAAGTTTTTGGGTAACATGACAAAATAATAGGTGTTTTAGTTTTCTGAATTTTCCTGGCATGTCCTTATCGGGGGCATGATGGTCTCTTTTTCAGAGGGTGAAAAGGAGCCAAAAGTGATATCATTATGCCTGGTCGGCGCTGTGGATTTGGGGCCGCCTTGTTAACGGCAGAGGGGAAAATTTTATGAAAGAGCGGTTCATGGACTTCATGAAAAGCGAGCTAGGGCCGAACACCGTATTGATAGCCTGCGGTCTGCCCGCATCCTACAAGACAGAAACCACTGAGGTGATCGCGAAACTGAAGGGTTACAGGATACTACGGACCGACATGATCCGGTTGGAGGTCCTCAAAGATGAGGACATCTTTGACGAAAAAGTGGCCTCCAACATGGACAAGAGGAAGCTCGTCTACGATGAGATGTTCAGAATGGCCCATGAGCTTTCAGAAAAGGGGGAGAGCATCATTCTGGACGCCACCTTTGTCACCCAGTCACTCAGGAGACGGGCGGCGGAGGTGTCTGCAACTCACGGAAAAAAATTCGTGATCCAGCAGACGCAATGTCCCCAAGAGGTGTCACTCAGGAGGATTTCAGGGAGATCCAAGGAGAACTACGAATCCAATGCATTGACTGAACAGGCCTACCTGAATAACAAAAACAAATTCGAGGCCGTTGATCTGGAAGACCTTAAAGGACTCTACCCAGCCCTCGAGATCGTTCATCTGCTGGTCGACACCACATCGGATCGGGAAGAGGAGTGGCATGTCGTTGCCAAAGTGATTCGATAGAACCCGTTTGAAGGTCCATGTTTTCCTTCGCCTGGTGGCATGCCTCTTGTTCTTTCACTTTCCCAGGGTAACTCATTTCAGGAAATGGTGTGATCATGAACGACAAGATTGAGCACTTAAGAGAAAGGATTCGAGCTGCCAAGAGAGAAATACCGGCGGATCTTGTGCTCAAAGGGGGCAGGGTGGTGAACGTCTTCACCGGAAGCATTCAGCAGGGAGACGTAGCCGTTCAAGGCGGTCTTATTGTCGGGGTGGGGCCGGATTATCGCGGAAAAGAAGAAGTTGAAGTTCAGGGAAAATGGGTGGTTCCCGGTCTCATGGATGGGCACATTCATATTGAAAGCAGCATGCTCCTTCCCTCCAGGCTCGGGGCGGCGCTCCTTCCATTCGGAACCACCGCCATCATCTCTGATCCTCACGAAATCGCCAATGTCATGGGAATCGAAGGCATACGTTTCATGATCAGGGAGAGTCAATCCATCCCCTTCGACGTCTACTTCATGGCCCCATCATGTGTCCCGGCCACCCCCCTTGAGACCTCGGGCGCCCGGTTGGGACCTGCCGATCTTGAGGAACTCAAAGGCGAAGGCCGCATCCTCGGTTTGGCGGAGATGATGAACTATCCGGGTCTTCTCGGCGGAGATCCGGAGGTTCTCGAAAAGCTGATCCTTTTCCGCGACGGAATTATCGACGGTCACGGTCCCTCTCTCAGGGGATATGAACTGCAGGCTTACCTTTGTGCAGGAATAGGATCGGATCATGAAACCTGCGATCGCGATGAAGGAATGGAGAAGCTCGAAAGCGGGATGATGATCATGGTTCGCGAAGGGACGTCGGCGAAAAATCTCGAGGCCTTGCTTCCCCTGATAAACGATCGAAACTCCCGTAGGTTTTGTTTTGTTTCCGACGACTTACACCCCCAGGAGATCCTTCGGAGAGGGCATCTCAGTTTTATGATAAGACGGGCCATTGAATTGGGTTTGGATCCTGTGACGGCCATTCAACTGGCCACGCTCAATCCCGCAGAATATTTCGGATTCAAAGACAGGGGCGCTGTCGCTTCCGGATATCGCGCCGATCTTGTGGTTCTGGCCGATCTTGGGGATTTTGTGGTAGAAAAGGTATATAAAGACGGCCGTCTGGTCGTGGATAATGGAAGAGTGCTTGATTCTTTGGTTGCTGAAATAGCGCCTGTTCCGGCGTGGCCCATCAACATGGCGGCCATCACGGCCGAAAGTTTTCGCATCCCCCGGCGCGGGACCACGGCTCGCGTCATCGAGCTGATCCCCGGACAGATCACGACAGGGGTGGGCTACGAGGCCGTTAAGTCGAGGGAAGACTGGGTCCTGTCGGATATTGAAACGGACACGTTGAAATTGGCTGTAGTCGAAAGACACAAAGGGACCGGTCGAATCGGACTCGGACTTGTCAGGGGCTTTGGCTTGAAAAAAGGGGCACTGGCCTCCTCAGTGGCCCACGATTCCCACAACGTTATCGCTGTGGGCGTCGGCGATGCGGATCTGTTCCGGGCCGTGGAGGAAGTGAGGCGAATGGGCGGCGGCCTCGTCGCGGCAACCGGGGACAAGGTCCTGGCCAGGGTCCCTCTTGAGGTAGCCGGGCTCATGTCCACCAAGCCCCTCGGGCCTTTGACAGAACAACTGGAAAAAGTGAACCAGGCGGCCAGGTCCCTGGGTTGCACCCTTTCGGATCCCTTTATGGTCCTTTCCTTTTTGGCCCTGCCCGTTATACCGGAGCTGAAGCTCACTGACAGGGGCCTCGTGGATGTGAAGGGGTTCCGTTTGGTGCCCCTCTTCGTCAACCCCACAAACCCGCCCGCCTCTCTTCCCGAAGGAGGAAGCCAAGGGGTAGGCGCATTCGAATAAGGGAACATTGCCATG
>JAZDGZ010000014.1:0-5813 GCA_043806375.1 Pseudomonadota bacterium
GCAATGATCGACCGTTACGGAAGATGGCGGAGCCGGCACGCCGTGACAAAGAAGAAAAAGCAAAGGAACAGGGGAAAAGGCAGACCCAATCGGTCCTGCGTCTCCGGCATACGTCCGTTTATTGTGTCTTTTCGCCTCTGAGGCAAGCAAAAAAACGTCGTTGCCCAAACGCTATAGGAATAAATTGTAAACAATTCTAGCATAATATAGTCATCTATAGATAGTTTTATATAAATGTTTTTGCGGGGTTTTTTTCTTGACTGCCTCCTGCATAGGGACTAAAGAATTGACGAATGAACGGACAAATGAAAACGAGCCCCCTGGATACGAAGGAGCAGAATTCATTCAGCCCGATTAAGACCAAGCGGGTCTTCGAGGAGGTATCGGCTGAGATCAAAAAATCCATTGTCAGGGGCGCCTTCAAGCCCGGCGACAGGCTTCCCTCAGAGGTCGAACTCTCCCGCCAGTTTGGCGTGAGCCGTCAGACTATCAGGGAGGCCCTTCGTATCCTTGAACTCTCCGGCTTCATCACCATCCAAAGAGGGGCTGTCGGCGGGGCGATCATCGTAGATACGATCCTCAAGAGCGTGAGCGAATCCCTGGTCGACGCCATCCAGATGAGGAAGATAAGCCCGGACGACCTCAATACGTGCCGACTCGAAGTGGAGAAGGCGATGATGAGGTACGTGATCAGCTATGCAGACGCCTCAGACATCCAAAGGCTTCAGGATAACATTGATGAGGCCAAAGGGGCCGCGGACAAAGGCATCCCGCCGTTTAAACAGAATCTTCAGTTTCACAGGATCTTGGCGCGGGCCTCCGGAAATCACATGTTCTTTGTCATTGTCGATTCCATGATGGCCGTGATTTCCGACTTTTTCACCCGCATCCCACCCGATTTTGAGATCTCAAAAGAGGTGATCACGGTGCACGAAGAGATCCTTGGCGCGATCAAGGAGAAGAATCTGGATAAGGCGATCGTCTTACTCGAAAAACATATTCCTGAGATAGGACACCGGTTCCGCGGCATGGCCGATTCCGCCTAGCCTGCCGCTTTCAGGGCTCCGGGACCGGTCATTTTAAAGGGGTAGGGAATGCCCTATATGAACGCGACTTACTCAAAATCCAATTTTTTTAGGGAGCAGGTTTGACGGCTTCGTAAGAAGTCGTATTCGATGAATCTGTCATTTCGACTGCAAGGAGAAATTTTGTGTTTTCAGGGCGGTACATTGGCAAGATTTCTCGCTTCGCTCGAAATGACACGTTGTTGAGACTTTTTGCCGTGAAAATAGCCTCGTAGGGGCGGAGTTTATCTCCGCCCTGCGGGCGCACGTAAAGTGCGCCCCTACATTCTTGTACGCCTTTGGCGTATTCATCCATGGGGGTGGCCGGCACCCAGGTCATGAGGGTTTACGAAGGCATCAATACTGGGGTTTCATCAAATGAAGGCCCTGGAAATAGATATTGAACGGGCAGACTCACTTCTGCCAGAGACCTTGTGAAAGAGAACGAAAGGACCTTGAGCCCGGGCGAAGAGGGAACACCATGGTGCAAGGACAAGAGAGACGAATCGGTCTGGACGGCGCATCGGGCACCATGGGCACCTTTGCAGGCGTTTTTACCCCGAGCGTCCTGACCATCCTCGGGATCATCCTTTTTCTGCGCCTTGGGTTCGTCGTCGGGAGCGCGGGGCTGGGAAGGGCCCTCATCATCATCGCCCTTGCCAATGCCATTTCCGTTCTCACGAGCTTTTCTCTCTCCGCCATTGCCACAAACCTGAAGGTCAAGGGCGGAGGGGATTACGATCTCATCTCGCGGACCCTGGGCGTGCAATTCGGGGGCGCCATAGGGATCGTCCTTTTCCTTGCCCAATCTGTTTCCGTGGCATTCTACTGCATCGGTTTCGGCGAGGCTCTGGCAGCCATGTTGCCGGTGGGGACCCGGGCTCTTCCCCAGATCATTGCCGCCCTCGCCGTCTCGTTCCTCTTTATCTTCGCCTGGCTGGGAGCGGATTGGGCGACAAGGTTTCAGTATGTGGTGATGGGCACCCTGGCGGCAGCCCTGATCTCCTTTTTTGCAGGGGGGGGTCGCCGAGTGGGATCAGGCGACCCTGATCCATAACTGGTCCGCCCCTGCCGGGGGTCTCCCGTTCTGGGTCCTTTTTGCCATCTTCTTTCCGGCGGTCACGGGTTTCACTCAAGGGGTCAGCATGTCCGGGGACTTGAAGGATGCGGGAAAGAGCCTGCCCCTTGGGACCTTTCTCGCCGTGGGGATATCCATTGTCGTCTATTTCGGCGCGGCGATGATCCTGTCTGCAGCGGTACCAACGGAAGGACTGATTCGCGACTATGGGGCCATGAAGCGCGTGGCCCATACAGGCTTTCTCGTTGATGCGGGTGTCATCGCGGCCACCCTCTCTTCCGCCATGGCCTCCTTCCTGGGGGCGCCGCGAATTCTGCAGTCCATGGCGCGGGATCGAATCTTTCCTTTTCTTCTGCCTTTTGCCCAGGGGTCCGGACCCACCAACAACCCCAGACGGGGGGTCCTCCTCTCGGCCGGTATCGCCTTTGCAACGATCGCCCTCGGAAATCTGAACGCCATCGCCCCGGTGGTGAGCATGTTTTTCCTGGTTTCATACGGGCTTCTCAACTATGCCACCTTTTTCGAGGCCCGGGCCTCCAGCCCCTCCTTCCGTCCGCGGTTTCATTGGTTTCATCCCCACCTCAGCCTCCTGGGCTGCCTCGCCTGCCTCGGCGTGATACTCGCCATCGATCTAAAGGCGGGCGCCATAGCGATAGCCGTGCTCGTTGCCGTATACCAGTATCTGAGCCGCACCGCAGGCCCGGCGCGATGGGCCGACAGCCGTCGCTCCTACCACCTTCAACATCTGCGGGACCACCTGTTGGCCGCCGCGGCCGAGCCGGAACACCCGAGGGATTGGCGGCCTCAAATCCTCGCCTTCTCAAGTCATTCGCGCAGACGGGAACAGCTTCTTCGCTTTGCCTCCTGGCTGGAAGGAAGGAGTGGATTCGTCACGGCCGTGCGGGTCCTGGAGGGTGAAGGGGTGGCCATGCTGAAACAGAGAGAGGAGGCGGAAGAGGAACTTCGCAAGGATATCAGAAAGAGCGGCGTGAAGGCCTTTCCCCTGGTCGTCAACGCACCAAACCTTGCATCAGGGATGCATACCCTGGTCCAGTCCTACGGGATCGGTCCCCTTCGGGCCAATACCATCCTGCTAAACTGGTTGGAAGATCAGCCAGTCGGGGTCCTCGGCCTGAAGGAACTGCGATACGCCCGAAACCTGAGGGTGGCCTTTCGTCTGGGGTCCAATATCGTCATTCTGAAGGCGAAGGAGGAGGACTGGCGCGCGCTCGAAAATCTGGAGCCAAAGGATCGAAGCATAGATGTATGGTGGTGGGGCGATCCGACGAGCAGGCTCATGCTCCTTCTCGCATACCTGATGACCCGGAGCGAGGCGTGGGAGGAATCGAAGATTCGGGTTCTGGCCGCCGGGTATGAAGAGGCATCTGAGGAGAGCATGGCCGATTTGAAAAAGACCCTCGAAGAGGTGAGGATTGAGGCGGAGGCGGAGATCGTGGTGCAGGCCGACGCCGCGGAGATCGCAAAAAGGTCCTCCGATGCAACGATGCTCTTTGTTCCCTTTCGCCTTCGGGGCAATCAATTGGAAGATCCTTTCGGCCAACCCATCGAAGACCTTGTGCCCCACCTGCCCGTAGTGGCGCTGGTTTTGGCTGCAGAGGACATCGATTTGGACGCCGAACCGGAGGAAGGGGAGGTGGGGGAGAGGGCTGCCGCCCTGGATGTCCTTGAGGGTGCGGAGAAAAGGGCCCGGGAAGCTGAAAAGGAGGCGGCCAAGACCGCAGAGAAGGCGGAGAAGAGCCTCCATGAGGTGGAGGCTGCCGTTGAAAAGGGAGCGGGCGCGGGAATAAAGGAGAAGGTAGAGGCCGCCTTGAAGGCGAAGGAGGAGGGGGAAGAGGCGAAACGCCGGGCGGCAAAGGCAATGGCCAAGGAGAAGGAGGCGGTCAAGGTTGTTGAAGCTCTCGGGGTGGAGACCAAGAAGTCAAAAGTTAGTAATCCCATTTCCAATTGACACCCCCCCCGCCTTGGGCATTGGCCCCCACCTCCGTTTCTACCGTAATGTTGGGGGTGATTTCCCACTGCACGGAGGCCTTGCCGCTGCCGGGGCCCACACCCTGCTCGACTTCAAGGTAGATGGTGTCACTCAAATATTTGCCCGCGCTTACCGCGGCCTCCTCCATGTTGTCCCCTGATTGTTTGATTTCCAGCTGGTCGAGGCCGAGCCATTTGCGGGTGCGCCCCATAAAGTCGAAACCGCCGCCCCCCGCAAGGGTTTTGACGGCGTTAGCGAGTGTGAGGGCTTGCAGGGGGGTTATCTGGGTCACGCTCCGGCCGAAAAGGAGTCTGGAGAGGATCTCGTCCGATGGAAGGACCGGCTCGGAACTGAGCTTGACCTCTGGAGAGAGGGCAGGTCCTGACAGGTGCAGAAAGGCTGTCATGTCTTTGGCATGGGCCTCCGCGAGGACGTCCAGGGTGGGGGAGGCGGGGACCGTGCCGTGAAAGGTTATGGAACCCTTGGTCAGGTTAAACCGCTTGCCGAGGAAGTTAAAGCGCCCACGGACAACCGAAAGCTTTCCAGCGAGGACGGGGTCGCCCGCCTTTCCGCTTAAGCGTATCCCTCCCTGCCACTCGGAGTCGAGTCCGCGGCCGGCCACGAATGTCCGTCCGTGACTCAGCACCGATACGTCCAGCAGCAGCCTGTTGCTTTGGCCCGATCTCCCTTGGCGCCGGGTCTGGGTCTCCTCTCCCCCCCCATGGATCTCAATGACATTCAGGTCTGTAATCTCGGGAGGAAGGCGCTCCGGAAGATTGAACTCCGCCGATTCAACGACAATTTGGCCGGCAAGAAGGGCCTCGGACAGATTGCCCGAAAGGGTCAACCGACCTCCTGCCGTTGCCCTGGCCGCGTCGTGTCTGAAGGGCCTTGCCTGCTTGAGGGAAAGCTCGGCCTTAAAAGGAAAGCCTTGGGCGGGCCGGAGATCCATCCACCCCTGGGCGGAGACCGTCCCCTTCTCCCCGTCGGTGGCACGTGCCCGCTCGAGGCGCAGCTGCGATTTGTCTGCAGCGATCTGGACTTCTATTTCTCTCAAGACCGTTCCGGTCCGAAGATTTTCGTAGGCGCCTTTGTCCAAGAGGGCATCCCCGGTCAGCCTCAGATCCTTCCATGTTCCTCCCAGTCCGAGGCGGATGTCCACCCGTCCTTCCAGTTTCTGGTCATCCATGGCGAGGAGCGCTGCGACCCGGGCGAGTTCGACCTCACCCCTGAGGGTGCCAAGGAGGTCCCTCTGCGCAGGCAAGGAAAAGGAAAGAGGCGAAAGGGATAGACGAAGAGGGAGGTCAAGCGAGGCCTCGAAGGGTTTGGCCGTCAGGCCTTGAAGGCTCACGTCGGCATAGAGCCTCTCTTTCCGGAGATCCGCCGTGACCTCCAGGGTCCCGGGGGGGAGTTCAACAACCTCCAGCTGACCCACGCCGATGTCCTTTAACCGGATTTCGACGTGGCCCTCGGGGTTTTGTGGCGATCCCCGAAGGCGAATGCTGCCGCCGGCCGAACCGGCCAGGTGAGGGCCGCCGAAAGACCGCAATGCCTGGAGGGGCAGGTTCTTGAAATCCAGGGCCAGGGCGAACCCCTTGTCTCCTGTCGTCACTTCCCCTTCCAGGTCCCCCGAACTCAGCTTGGACGTGAAGGGGGTAATGGCAAGGGCGCCTTTTGAGTG
>JAZDGZ010000015.1:0-6941 GCA_043806375.1 Pseudomonadota bacterium
GTCACGCCGGCCGGCTCCAGCACTTTCTTGGCCACGACGCCGGCCGCCACTCTGGCAGCCGTCTCGCGTGCCGAGGCCCTTCCGCCGCCCCTGTAATCGAAGTGCCCATATTTCTTATGATAGGTAAAGTCGGCGTGTCCCGGTCTGTAAAGATGACGGAGGATTTCATAGGGTTTGCTTTGCGCATCCTGATTTCGAATAAGGAGAGCAATAGGAGCACCCGTGGTCATCCCCTCAAAAACCCCTGAGAGGATTTCCACCCTGTCCTTCTCGTTACGAGGACTGTCAAAAGAACGTATCCCGGGCCGACGTCTCGCCATGTCGGCGACGAAATCTTCAGGACCCAGGCCGATCCGAGAGGGGCAGCCGTCGACCACCACCCCCACACAAGGTCCGTGGGATTCGCCGAACGTCGTTATTCTGAAGGCTTGTCCAAAGGAATTACCTGCCATCGCCGTTTCCCCTTAGTTTTTCCGGCAAAAATTCCACGATAGAGGCGGTAACCCCTTGGATGGAGAGGACACTGGTATCCACCACATAATCCTTGGCCTTCTCATAAAATGGGATTCTGGGCTCAAGGACCAGCCTGATCTCCTCCAACGGATCGAGCCCTGTCAAGGAAGGCCTGCCCCTGCCTGATCTCTTTTCCTGGACCATCCTTTTTCTTAGGACCTCAGGAGTGCCGTCCAGCCACACGATCCACCCGTTTTTCTTCAGGTTCTTCACATTCTCCTCATCCACCACAGCCCCGCCTCCTGTTGCAATGACCATGTTGTCTATGCTTGAAGTCTGTCGGATGATCCTTTTTTCAAGCTTCCGGAAATGATCCCATCCTTCTTTGGACACCATCTCCTCAATGGAACAACCGGCCCGCCTCTCTATCAAGGCGTCTGTGTCCAAGAACTCTTTTCGCAATTGCCTGGCTAGGGCCTTCCCGGCCGTAGTCTTGCCGCTGCAACGGTAACCTATGAGCACGATGTTCATGTCATCACGGTCGTAGCTGGTGCAAAAAAAAAGCCGTGGGCTCTAAACTGCCCACGGCTTTCGACTCTCAACAGAAAACGATCAGCGCATGGGCAGGCCTCTCCCCCAGTAATAAAAATAAAAGCCTTGCCATGCTTTTCTGATCGTCATTTTGTCTTCACCGCTCATTTTTCATTTTGATTGAGTGATTGAGAAGTTTATATTTGGATGCCTTATCTTTGTCAAGGAAAAAATATATTATTTTTTTCCTTGACAATTTTTTTCGATCCCATTACAAGAGATTTCATGAGTTCTTCAGAAAGAAATATGGCATGCACTCTACCGCTTAACTGGTGGCGGCTCATCTTCTAAGGGGGGATGAGCCGGTCGGGAGTTTTCTGAAGTAAGAAGATAATCAAAACCGTGGGCCCATTTCCTAAAGTTCCCACGGTTTTTTATTGCACTGTTGACTGGAAGGCCGTGGGGCCGACAACCCCACGGCCTTTATTTGTTATGAGGATTAGAAATGAACCCCTCCTTTGATGAGTTCAGAGGCATGGCCCTGGCAGGAAACCTCATACCCATTTATGAGGAATACCCTGTCCACGATGAGACGCCTGTCACCTGCTACGAGAAGATCAAGAAGCAGGCCTTTTCCTATGTTCTGGAGAGTGCCCAATCTGAAAATGGCTGGGGCCGTTACAGCTTCATCGGTTGGGATCCTTTTGTCGTGGCTCATCTTCGCGATCACCAAATAGAGATATCGCGAGGGGAAGAGAGGGAGGTTCTGGAGGCCCGGGATCCAGTGCATGCCCTCAGGGCGTTGATGAAGGGCTTCAAGTTCGTCCCCAGCAGAGATCTCCCCCGATTTCAGGGGGGCCTCGTGGGATACTTCAATTATGATGTGATCAGGCACTGGGAGCGTCTTCCGGGCATCGTCCCTGAAAGTCAAGATCTCCCGGAAGCTATCTTCACGGGAAGCAAGCGTCTGGTCATTTTTGATCACCTTCGGATGAGCTTCAAGGTCGTCGTCCTGACCCACCTGCCCCAAGGCTGCAATTTGTCAGCAGCCTACCAAGGGGCTTGTGGTGAGATCGAAGAGACAGCTCACGAAATAAACCACTCCCGGAGGGAACCTTCATCGCAAGAGCGATTTTCGTTATCCCCCCTGGTGTCCAATTACGAAAAAGAGGCCTTTGAGGCGGCCGTTAAAAAGGCGAAAGACCACATCATTGCGGGAGATGTGATCCAGGTTGTGCTCTCCCAGCGGTTTTCCGCAAAAATCTCAGGCCCCGCCTTTCCTCTGTACAGGAACTTGAGAACCGTAAACCCATCGCCTTACATGTTTTACCTCCATTTCGGAGACACAAAACTCATCGGAACCTCACCTGAAATACTCGTGCGTGTCACAGATGGGAAGATCGCTCTCCGGCCTATTGCGGGGACGCGGCCCAGGGGCAAAACACCACAGGAAGACCTGGCCCTGGAACAAGACCTCCTCTCAGATCCCAAGGAACGGGCTGAGCACATCATGCTTGTGGATCTGGGCAGAAACGATGTGGGAAGGGTGGCTGCACCCGGTTCCGTCCGTGTTGAGAGGTTGATGGAAGTCGATCGGTTCTCACACGTGATGCACATTGTCAGCAATGTGGAAGGCCGGTTGAGGGCCGGCAAGGATATTTTTGATGTTTTCATGGCCTGTTTTCCGGCCGGTACCGTTACGGGGGCCCCAAAGATCCGCGCCATGGAGATCATCAGCGAGCTCGAACCCTCATCACGGGGGCCTTATGCCGGGGCTGTGGGTTATTTCGGTTTCAACGGGAATATGGATTTCTGTATCACCATCCGTACCATCGCCGTAGAAAAAACAAGGGTTTCCGTGCAAGCGGGGGCAGGCATTGTCTATGATTCAGAGCCTTCAAAAGAATACGAGGAGACTTTGAACAAGGCGGCCGCCATGTTCAAGGCCATAGAGGGGGCGAGTCATCATGATTCTCCTAATCGATAACTATGATTCCTTTACCTACAACCTGGTTCAGGCATTAGAGGGGATGGGTCAGGAGGTACGGGTTTACAGGAACGACCAGATCACGGTTCACGGAATGGAAGCGGAAAGACCTTTGCGTCTCGTCGTATCACCGGGTCCCGGCACCCCGCTCCAGGCAGGAATCTCCATAGAAGCGATACGCCACTTTGCCCCCAGGGTTCCTGTCCTCGGGGTCTGCCTTGGACACCAGGCGATTGCCTCTGCATACGGGGGGAGGGTCGTCGGGGCCGATCGAATTATGCACGGCAAGACCTCTCTCGTTTTTCACGACGGCCGGACCCTTTATCAGGGGCTTCCCAATCCTTTAAGGGCCGTCCGTTATCATTCTCTCGTGGTGGAAAAAGACTCGCTTCCGGATTGTCTCGAGGTGAGCGCCTGGACGGCCGAGGGCGAAATTATGGGGCTGAGACATCGGGAATACAACTTGGAGGGGGTTCAGTTTCATCCGGAATCCATTCTAACGGATGACGGCCCCAGGATATTGTCCAACTTTTCAAATCAGGGAGGTAATGATTTCGATGAAAAATTATATTCTTAAGGTGGTCAAGGGAGAGCATCTCACAGAGCAAGAGATGGAATCGGCCATGTCGACCATTATGGCGGGCGAGGCAACGCCTTCCCAGATCAGTGCCCTGGTGACAGCCCTAAGGGTCAAGGGGGAAACCGTCGAAGAGATGACAGGCGCGGCCCGAGCAATGCGGGCCAAGGCGACCCGGATTTTCCCCGGCAATCAAGCCGTCAACATTGATCGGGACGAAATCAATGTAGAGGAAGAGACCATTCTTGATACAGCCGGCACTGGAGGAGACGGTACGGGTACCTTCAACGTATCTACGACGACCGCCGTGGTCGCTGCGGGGGGCGGCGTCAAGGTGGCCAAGCACGGCAACAGGGCTGTGAGCAGCCTCTGCGGAAGTGCGGACGTGCTCGAGCACTTGGGCGTGGAGTTGGACATCACAAGCTCGGATGTGGAAAGATGTATCCGTGAAATAGGGATCGGTTTTCTCTATGCTCCTCTGTTTCACGGCGCCATGAAACATGCGGCCGCCACAAGGAGGGAAATAGGGATCAGAACCATCTTCAATCTTCTTGGGCCGCTGACCAACCCCGCCGGCGCCTCCGCCCAGGTCATGGGTGTCTATTCTCCCGATCTGACGGAGAAGATGGCTCAAGTCCTCAACAGGCTGGGTACCAGGGAGGCCTTTGTCTTCTGCGGAGACGGGACCTTTGATGAAATCAGCATCTGCGGCCCGACGCAGCTGACCCATCTGAAAAACGGACAGACCAGGAGTTTTGAGATCAACCCTGAAGATTTCGGTTTTCAGAGGGCCGAGCCCGACGCGGTCCGGGGTGGAGATGCGAAACAGAATGCAAAGATCATCCTGGATATCCTGGATGGTGAGAAGGGGCCTAAGCGGGATATGGTTCTTTTGAATTCAGCCGCCGCATTTGTGGCAGCAGGTCTGGACGGCGATCTGGCGGAGGGTATTGAGAGGGCGAAGGCATCCATTGATTCAGGTTCGGCGAAAAGAAAGCTGGAGGCCCTGATCTCTTTCACCCAACAATGCAGATCCTTTGTTCGTAACAATCCACGGGACTTTTTCCATGAATCGCATCCTTCATGACATCGTTGCGGAAAAACAAAAGGAGGTTAGACGCCTCAAAACAAATGGCCTGGCCGCGTTCCCCAAAAGGTCTTTCTCCGCTGGAAGGGATTTCAAGAAGGCCATTGGTGAGGGGGGCGGGATCAACCTGATTGCCGAGATCAAATTCGCCTCTCCTTCGGAGGGCAGGATTTGTTCCCCTTTAGACCCCCTGGTGGTGGGCAGAACCTATGAACGGGCAGGGGCGGCGGCCCTTTCTCTCATCACCGACCGGACCTTTTTTCAGGGAGACCTTGATACGCTACCGTTGGTTAAGAGGGCGGTCTCCTTGCCCGTCCTTCGAAAGGATTTCATCCTGGACGAGATCCAGGTTCAGGAAACCTTTGCCTATGGCGCCGATGCCCTCCTTCTGATCGCGCGCATCCTCTCGCGCAGTCAGCTTGGAACACTGCTCACATTGACCAGAGAGCTGGGCATGAGCGCCCTTACGGAAATCCATGATCCGGAGGACCTTGAAAAGGCTGTGGACTGCGGCGCAGAGATCATCGGGATCAACAACCGGAATCTGGATACCTTTGAGGTGGATCTCCAGACCACTTTTCAGCTTGCTCCCCTTGTCCCCAAGGCCTGTGTCCTGGTGAGCGAGAGCGGCATCAGCGGTCCGGAGGACATCCAAACACTCCGAGAAACGGAAATTCGCGCCGTCCTCGTAGGGACTGCGATCATGAAGAGCGATGACCCTGAAAAGAAGGTGTCAGAGCTTGTTCGAGCAGGCAGGGGGCAAAATGGTTAGGGTGAAGATCTGCGGCATCACCAACCTTGGGGACGCCTCCACGGCGGTCTCCTTGGGGGCCCATGCCCTCGGCTTTGTCTTTGCACCGAGCCCGAGGCGGGTCTCGCCCGAAAAGGCCCGTTCCATTATCCGGAGGATCTCCCCTTTCGTGAAAACGGTGGGGGTCTTTGTCAACGAGAAACCTGACACGATCGAGCGGGTCTTCCGCTTTTGCGGCCTCGATCTGATCCAGCTCCATGGCGATGAGTCCCCGGATCTCTGTGAGGCGTGGATGCCCCATGTGGTTAAGGCCTTCCATATTCGGGATGAAGCTAGCCTCCAGGGTCTGGACCCGTACCAGAACAGGGTGAAGGCCTTTCTGCTCGACACCTTTTCCGAAAAGAGCAGGGGTGGGACGGGAAAGAGCTTTGACTGGCGTCTGGCGGTAAAGGCGAAGAAAAAAGGCACGCCCATTATCCTGTCCGGGGGTCTCAACCCGGCCAATATTGAGGAGGCCGTTACCACGGTGTGGCCCGATGCCGTGGACGTCAACAGTGGCATAGAAGAGGGTCCCGGCAAAAAGAGTCGGCTCCTTATGGAAAGTCTGATGAATACCATCGACAGAATACGGAGGAGAGGCAAGAACGGTGATTGACGGACCTTATTACGGACCCTTTGGAGGGGCCTATGTCCCCGAGATCCTTATCTCCACCCTGAAGGACCTTGTGGCCGCCTTTCAGTCGGCAAGCGAAGATCCTGCTTTTTGGGAGGAATATGCCCATCTCATGTCCACCTATTCGTGCAGACCCACGCCCCTCACTTATTGTGAAAACCTGACGCGCCGTTTCGGGGGACCATGGATTTATGTCAAGAGAGAAGACCTGAATCACACGGGGGCTCACAAGTTGAACAACGTGATGGGTCAGGGCCTTCTGGTCAAGCGAATGGGAAAGTCCCGTGTCATTGCAGAGACCGGCGCCGGCCAGCACGGTGTGGCTACCGCCACCATGGCGGCAAAATTCGGCTACCGATGCACCATCTATATGGGAGAGGTGGACGTCTTTCGACAACGCCCCAACGTTTTCTGGATGGAGCGGCTCGGTGCAGAGGTCGTTCCCGTAAGGGAGGGGACCAGGGTGTTGAAGGACGCTATCAATGAGGCCTTCAGAGACTGGGTGACCCACATGGACGACACCCATTATGTCCTGGGAACAGCCTGTGGCCCCCACCCTTTCCCGGCCATGGTGAGCTCTTTCCAGTCCATGATCGGCAAAGAGGCGCGAGAGCAGATGATGAAGCAGGAGGGAAGACTTCCCACCCGTGTTTACGCCTGCGTGGGCGGAGGGTCCAATGCCCTGGGCATTTTTAGCGCCTTTCTGGATGATCCCGTGGAGCTGGTCGGCGTAGAGGCCGGGGGAAAAGGATTGGAGACGGAACGGCATGCTTCAAGGCTTGCGTCAGGCGATGGATCCGTGGGCGTGGCCCAGGGGTATAAGACCTATTTTCTCCAGGACCGAGACGGGCAGATGAAGGAGACCCACAGCGTTGCGGCAGG
>JAZDGZ010000016.1:0-5572 GCA_043806375.1 Pseudomonadota bacterium
GTCCCAGAGATAAATCCATAAAGTCCCTGAAATTCCCCCTCCCCTCTCCCCTCCCACCGAGGGAGGGGAACCCATGGGTATCTCGTCAGTTTCCTCCCCCTTGTCGAAGATCCCGCCGCACCATGGCGGGGATGGGGGAGGATGGGTGGGGATGGCAAGGCTGCAGTCAAGGGACTTCTGGAACAGCACCCTAGGTCATTCAGGATTTCATTACTTCTTGGTTTGATTCACAAGACTCCATAGTTCCTCGCCCATCTCTTTGCCGGCCCTCTTGACAATGAGTTCATGCATGACCGGCCCGGCGATCGATCCGATCTTTGCTACCTCGTCTTTAGGGAGAAAATAGAACTCTTTGATTTTTCCTTTGATTTTCTCATTGAACCCGGCCGTTTCCTCGACGACATAGCTTCGTGCCCACGCCTCCACTTCCTGGGCCGCATCTTGAATTAGTTGTTGATCTTCCTTAGACAACTTGTCCCAAAACCTCAGACTGATACCGAGCCAGAAACTGAGATATGGAAGAGAAAAATCCTGAGTGATATAAGGGGTGACTTCATACCACTTGGACAAAAAGAACCGGCTCGGCCCGGAACAGGCCCCATCGATCGTTCCGCGCTGCAGGGCCATATAGACCTCGCTCGCACTCAGCTCGGTCGGCACGATGCCCAGGGCCCGGTACATGGTTGCCTGAGCAGACCCGGCGGTCCTGATTTTGAGGCCTTTATAGTCTGCCACGGTGTGGATCGGTCTCCTTGAGTTGCCGATCACGGAGTCCCCATAGGGCAGCATGGCCAGAAACTTGGCATTTATTTTCGTCTCAAATTCCTTTGCGGCGATCTCGCGTACCCTGGGCAGGTCGGTGAACCGGAAATAGTGATCATGGTCCTGCCAACATCCCTGGGCTCCAAAAGAGCTGATGAATTCGAGGGCGGGAGAGCGGCCTCCGACGTAAGAATTGTGCAGGGTCGCCATGGCCAGGTTTCCGGTGGCTACGGCCTCTATTTCGGCCTTGGGGTCGTAAAGCTCTCCGGAAGGGAACCGAACGACGACAATGCGTTTATTGCTTTTCTTCTGGACGATGTCTTTGAATTTGTCGGCTGCCAATTCAATGCAGCTTCCAGGAGCCAGGGTGCTGGACAGTTCCAATTTCACTTTTTCCGCAGCGATGGAAGTGTAGGGTATCCACATCATCGCCAGCACGAGAACCAAGAAAAATCCGAATCTTTGCATCTTTCTCATTTTGTCCCTCCTAAAAGGTTGTAAGGTTAATGGATAAAAGGATTCCTCGATCACGGGAGTCCCGACTGCGTGCGCATTTCGAGCGCAAGGAGATCTTGTAGAAGAAGACCTAAATGTTCTGTTTTGCCTTTTCCTCCCTTTCTTTCAATACTTTTCTCTTAATCTTGCCATCGGCGGTCTTAGGAAGCTCATCAATGAATTCCAAATCGCGGGGATATTCGTGCTTGCTGAGTTTCTCTCTGACGAATTGTTGGATCTCCTGTTTCAACTGGTCAGAGGGTGAACGGCCTTCCTTCAGCTTCACGAATGCCTTGACAATCTCTCCCCTTTGCTTGTCGGGAGAGCCGACCACGGCGCACTCCTCGACATAGGGGTGTTTCATGATAGCCTGCTCGACCTCCACCGGGCCGATCGTATAACCTGCTGAAATGATGACGTCGTCAGTGCGGCCCACGTACCAGAAATACCCATCCGAATCCATGTAGCCCTTATCGGCCACCGGTTCCCACCGGCCGTTACGCTCTATGGCGATTTGGCCGACCGTGCCCGGAGGCAGTTCCTTGCCTCCCTCGTCGAGGATGGCCACCTTTAGACCTCCTATCATGGGCTTGCCGGTGCTTCCCGGCTTGACCACCCAGTCATCAAACCCTGCATAGTCCAGGGTGATCGGGCCTACCTCCGTGGTACCGAACTGGCAATTGGGAACCAGGCCCCATTTCTCCTTCAGTTGGCGTATCACTTCCTTTGACATGGCTTCACCGGTGTAGGTAATGGTTCTCAGCTTCAGCTTGCATTTATCCGCATTCCCTGCCTCCATCAACAACCGGTAGTGCGACGAAATGGCGGCCATGTTGGTGACGCCGAACTCCTCAAGGGCCTCCATACAGATTTCAGGGTCAAATTTTCCCGAGTAGGTGCCCACGGCTTTTCCAAAAATGAGGGGACTGATCGTCCCATACCAGATGCCGTGTCCCCATGCGGAAGAGGAAGGGCAGAAATAGGTGTCATCGGGCTTAAGCCCTCCGGCAAGCCGCATGACAACGGCGCCTACGGTGATGGCGCCATGGTTGTATTTTACGGGCTTAGGTGCCCCGGTTGTGCCGCTGGAGTATTGGATCATACACAGGTCTTTGGTCGAGGTTGTTGTCTGATACTCTTCACTTTCGTTTTTCAAGGTGGCGAGCAAATCGTCGGCGTAAATGAATTTCAGGTTAAGCTCCTTGACCAACGCCGGGTCGATCATGCCAACCTTGTCCCTTGTCGTAACCAGGGCATTGACCTTGGCGTCTTCCAGGCGGTAGGCTACGGCTTCAGGCCCAAAAAGGGGAAAGCAGGGTACCAAGACAGCACCCCTCTTATATACGCCAAACATGCCCACATAAAATTCGAGAGACGGGAATAAGAGGACCGCAACCCGATCACCGAAACCGATTCCCGTTTTTTCAAGGAGATTGGCAAACTGAGAAGTCAGGCGAGACAGTTCCTCAAACCGGTAGATCTCGGAATGTCTGTCGGCAAACTTTATCCTCAGCGCCGTATCCGTCTTGGGGTGGCGATCAACGCACTCATGGGCGATATTGAAGTCTTCCTTTGTGCCGTCAAATATGGTCCACCTTTCGCTCCACCGAAAATTAGCCTTTGCATCCTCGTAGGTTTTATAATTGAGGGCGGCCCATCTCTTATCTTTTTCCATCGTACCTCCGTTTCTGTTTCAGCCTTCTAAATTCTCTTGTCCGTCGGCCATACGTCGTTTTTTTTGGAAGGAAGGGAAATAGTCGCCTCTCCGGGCATCACATTTTCGCCTCGCTGGCTTATAGAACTCGCTTTGATCCGGACGCAGTATTCGCCCTCGTCATCGATGAACTTCTCCGTTACCTCGCCTTGAATCCTGATCACGTCGGAGAGGTAGACGAACCTCCTGTATTCCGCGTAACATCTCTTGATCCAACCATCGTCTCCCATCCAATCGGTAAGGAATTGAATGAACCAGGAATGACGCTGGGTTCCCACATCATAAGGGTAGGGCAAGCCCATGGCTTTAGCCGCCTCAAGGCTGTAATGTACGGAAAAAATGGGTTCTAAGGCCTTGGTCATCGGATCACGAAAAGCCCAGGCCGGCTTTCTTCTGTATTCACGCAGGGCAACCCCGTGCGCCGCCAACCTGGCAGGGGCCAGGCCCGCGACCACTGCGGCGACCATATCCGTGTAGCCGAGCGGCCCTTTCACAAGCTGGGGCAGTTGTTGACCAACGGTTACGTCCTCCCAGTACCTGGGGGTGGATCCCCTGATCTCCTCGGCAAGCACTTCCTCCTCGATTTTTTCCAGTTCTTCTATGGTCCAAGGGTGGGGAATCTCTATGTTGCTGTATTTGCCCTTCTCCCGGGTCTTTTTCCTTTCCGCTCTTATCACCAAGCGCTTTACCTTCGCGACCAAGTCGTCTTTAGGTCCAAAGTATTTGTTCTCAAAATAATCGAAAATGGTTTTTTCAGCGAACTTGCTCTCCTTGGGACCCTCGAAGTCCAGATAGGTTTCTTCGGGCCTGACCCGGTCGCCTTCTTTGATCGCCGCATAAAACTCCATGTCGCTGGCCGAATGGTAGCCGGCAAGACCGCGCCACCCGAACTGTATCCCCGCCAGGACGCTGAACACAAATGAGGGAGGGGCGATGATGCAACCGTATCTTGATTTCCCGGCATACTCCTCATCTCGAAAAAGTGGATTGATATCCCCAACGCCGTCGGCAAACTTCCGGATGTTATCTCTTGTCGCATATTCATTGAACGCCGCATTGGCAACCCTCAGTTTGAGACCCCTGTTGTTTTTCATTTCTTCAATAAGCTCTGGAGTGATCACTCCTTCTGCCATACTTGTCTCAGTCTTTTTCACTATTCCGTTCTCCTTAACATGTGCCGTTGTTTGGCTGCCCGGTAATCACCGTTCCGCCCTGTTCCGGGCCAACTTATCTCTATTCGAGCGCCGCCAGAAATTTGATGGTGCGTCTTCAAATCTTTCGTGTCATTTGTTCGGGGAGAGTTCCCGGCCCCTGTATTGTTTCTTCAGCTCTTGTTTCGCTATTTTCCCCACCGTGTTTTTGGGGAGTTCGTCCAACAGGTCCACTGATTTCGGTCTCTTGAATCCGGCCAGCCTGGGTCTGCAAAAATCGACGATTTCTTGTGCCGCCACCTTGTCCTTATACTCCGGCTTGAGGCTCACGACGGCCTTTACTGCTTCGCCCCATTCCTTGTCCGGGACACCGATCACGGCGGCCTCTCTGACAGCGGGATGCTGGTAGATCACCTGCTCGACCTCGGAACTCGAGACATTTTCTCCTCCGGTAATGATGACGTCCTTTTTTCGATCCACTATGAATATATAGGCATCTTCGTCCCGGTAGCCCAAGTCGCCGGTGTAGACCCAGCCACCTCTAAAAATTTCTGCGGTCTCCTCCGGCATTTTCCAGTATCCCAGGGCGACATTGTCTCCTTTCGCAATGATCTCCCCGATTTGGCCGGGAGGCAATTCGTTCCCGGCATCATCGACAATTCTGATTTCAACCCCCATGCTGTCACGCCCTACGGACCCGAGCTTGCCGGCCAGAGGGCCGGACAGAGCGTGTTCCGTGGTGGGAATGGAGATCATGGACCCGCTGGCTTCAGTGCAGCCCAGCCCGGTATAGAAGCGGTGAGGGCCGAGGACTTCCATGGCTTTTTTCAGCTGTTCAAGGGCTATGGGGGCCCCCGCATACATGATCAGGCGAAGGCTTTCCAGATCGTAGTCTTTGATATTGGGGAGGGAGACGATACGGAGAAGCATGGTTGGGACCAGATTCAGAAAGGTCACCCTTTCACGCTGCACGATTTCCAACACCGTTTCGGCGTCGAAGCGGGGAAGCAAGATCATGGTCGCACCGCGATAGAAGTGTGTCATGGTGGGCCAGAAACCGCCGTTGTGGTACATGGGCATGACCAGAAGATTGATCTCCTCCGGCACGATGCGCAGCTCAAGGGTCATGGTGTTTGTGTTCGCCATGATGTTGCGATGGGACGTCATCACGCCCTTTGGGGTTCCCGTAGCGCCGCTCGTGTACATAATCATCATCATGTCGTCCGGGTCGATATCTACCCTCGGTTCCTGTGGGGAAGCGCCTTCCAGAAGTTTGTCGTAAGACAGGACATCCTTCTCTTCTCCCCCTATCGAAATCACGTGCCTGACATTTGGAACGGCCCCTCGAATCTGATTTGCGATCTTGTCGAGTGACTGATGATAAAAAAAGGCGACGGCTTCTGAATGATTGATGATATAAAGGGCTTCCTCAGCCGAAAAGCGGGCATTG
>JAZDGZ010000017.1:0-5743 GCA_043806375.1 Pseudomonadota bacterium
ACCTCGCGGCCTTCGATGCGAGCCGGCTGGCCAGAATGATCAACGAGAAAGCGATCTTCCACCCCGCCGTGGGAAACCTCCAGCGCGATGCTCGTACTAGGTGTAAACGTGTTCCTAAGGCGTCTGACCTGTTTCGCCGCGACGTGATCCCTATCATCAACGTCTTTGAAGGGCATGTCCCCGCGTAGCCCCAAACGCATACTTTCGAAGAGCATGGACTTTCCACTGCCGCGTCCGCCAATGAGACAGTTGAGATGGGGTGAAAGAGCAACAGCTTGGTCTTGAAGAAATTTGGTGCCTGACACGAGGACTTTGCGGATATGAGTATGATCAACTTGAGAAGGTTCCGGGTCAAGGCATGTACGGGATTCCCAATCCAGAAAGGCCTGGCGTAACGACTCGCAGGAAGGGTCTGACATCTCGATCCAGGTAAAACGGCAACCGAGGGTGTTGGCGCAAGCAGAATCATCTAATGACTTACCGTCCGATCCGCAGACCGGTGCAGGTTGGACATGCGGTTTCTTACGCCGCCATGAAGCGTTTGAGCCATCCAGGATGGCTCTGGCCTTTTCACCGAAGGGCCATGAGTTTGTCTCAACGGCATAAAGATCCGGGTTGTTTACAAAATCCGGGATATTGGCTGGATCATTGCAGATGCCATCATTGCTAAAGGCATGTGCGGCAATGACGATTCCACCCGTGTCACCTTGAACCTTGTCGAGGACTTCTCGGAGTGACCAGCATTGACCATGGTGTTTGGGTTGTTGTGGAACACCGTTGCTGAAACGAGATCCTGGGGCAAGATCCATGTTCGTCAAGATATCGCTGACATCTTGAAGCTTCCTCCCCTTGTTCACCGGATGGAAAAGACACAGGACATGGTATCGGATATCGAGCTCAAAGCCTGGGAAGATTACCAAGGGCTCCCGACCGGCAGACTCGGCGGCAGTATTGTTCTGCTCAATCAGGTGCGTGAGAAACCAATGTCTCGAGTCTGACTCAGCGCTGAAATTGTGGTCGGTTACCGCAATGCAATCGAGCCTGAACGCATGGCAGCGTTGAAGGAATCGACGCGCCTTCTCCTGGAGGTCTTGCTCAGATCGTGGAGAGGACAAGCGAAGGGTATCCTCGTTCCAGTGCCGTCCGTCCTCAGGGGTGTGCACATGAAGGTCGCACTTCAACCAACGCATCCCTTGATACTCGGCGGGGCTTTTCATCGGTTTCCCTCCATTGGGTGCTCTTAATGCATGAGATCCGTGGGCATGGCAACGAGGATCTCTTTCACATCTCTAAAGGTTTCAGCTGCAGTGACCAGGGCATCCGCCTTCAGGCGGACCGCAGCAGCAAGTATGAGGGAGTCGTTCGTGAGAAGACCGTACTTCTTCTGATAGTTGAAGGCGGTCTCAAACAAATCCTCCCTCGTGCAGGGTTCGAAACCCAGCCCGAGTTGCACAAGGGATCGAAGCTTTTCCCTGTAGAGTCCGAGTCCCTTGATGATATCCGGCCTTCTTGCCAGTTTCGAGGCAGGACCAGGGCCGGTGCCCTTTCCAGTCATCATGGCCTCTGCAAGCATGAGTTTGTGGCAGAGCTCATGCCAGATGGTCTGGGGCAGTTGGATAATGAGCTCGCCGGTAGCGGAGCGTCTGAGAAACCGTTGGCACTGCTTGGACATCCCCTGCTCTGCATAAAGAAGAACATTGGTATCTGCGACGCAGAAGCTGCCGCTCTGAATGTCGTCCAGGTTCATAGGTCCCAGGCATCCTCCTTCAAGATGGCATCAAACTGCTCCCGGCTGATGCGCATGGGCCGCTCGCAAAAGGTTCTGTAAGCCTCCTCCCGCTTCTTCGGGTCAGGCCCCTTCTTGCCGAGATAGGCAACAAGGGCGTCCTGTATCAGGTCGCTCAGGGGGCGGGCCTCTTGGACGGCCCGCCGCTTGGCGAGTCTGATCACATCTTCTTCCAGAAGGGTTCCTACCTTTCGTTTCATGGTTACACCTCCATGGGTCCAAGGATCAGCCAGGGGGTGAGGACCTCCATGAGGCTGATCCCTTCGTGGCGATACACAGATTGAGCCGGAGAAGGTGCCTGGGGGCGGTTATGGCAGCGGCCCTTGATTGCAGCAAGTCTCCGCTCACGATCCACGAACAGTTCAGGGGCTTCCGTGGGGAGGGGGTCCTCCTCAGAGAATTCCCTGGAACGCCTGCCGTTCAAAGCCCGGTCCTTTCCATCCAGGTTCCTGTCGCTGAGTCCCGGCCCAAGGTAGACATACCCGTGGTCGCTTGTCACCAGCACATGCCGCGACGGGGGCAGGGCCTGCACGGTCTTCTTCCAAACGATCTCAAGAGTGTCCCAGATGCCGTCAAAGAACTCTGCTGTGGAAGCCGTGCTATCCATGAACCGTCTATCAGGGAACCGGTGCCAGATAAGAACATGCCCCGCTTCCTCAGAGATGGTTTGGTGCTCATTAGGGCTCTGGAAGAAATGAAACCGGACTCCTTTTTCCCGCAGTTCACGGCGAGATACCAGCCTGGATGGCCCGGTCACTGGGAGCCCGAGACCAAGCCGTTCTCCCACAAAGCGCTCTGTGTTGCTGGGTATGGCAGAACGGCTGCACAAGGCCTCAATAACGGGCCTCTGAGAGATTCCTGCCAGTTCTGTGAGCCTCGGTATCTCTCTGAGAGAACAGCCATCCAGGATGAGCGCACAGCCGTCTTCATACTGCCTGAAGAAATCAGCAACGGTCCTGGAGGGGATAGGCTGCGCGCACAGCTCACCGAAGTAAGAATCGGCTGCAGCCGTAAGCAGGCACTCCATCTCATTAACTTGGCTCTCACCTGACTTCAGGTAGAGGGAAGGAACCATGTCATTCGCCAGGAAGCGATCCATGGTCCACACTTCCTCAAGCAACCACTTCTCCAGGGAGGGGAGCCTTGGTTCGGGCGCCGTGAGTCTATCCAGGGTCTTTTCATCAAACCAGTGCGTCATGGGAACCAGCCTTATTCCGCTCCATCGAGGTGATTCTCCTTCTTCATCACCTTGAACTTGGCCACATAGGTGCTTTCAGGCAAGCCAGGTAGGGATTCACATAGCCCCTCTGCCTTTGCCTTGTCCATTGGACCGGGTATCTGGATGTCAATCTGGGCCTCCAGGTCGCCGGTACCGGTGATGGAGCCCCTGAGCGCCGTGGGGAGATCCGACAGGCTCATCTTCATGTAATGAACAAAAATCTGAAAACGGACGCTGAGCACAGCCTCGCCTTCAACTCCCGAGAGTCGTTCTGCGACCCTTTGCCTCAGTTCCCCTGTGGACAGACAGGAAGGCGTGCCTCTTTCTTCAAAGGCTGGACCAGGTCCCGGCATCGTTGGGGCTGTCGGCAGCGGAGGTTCTTCGGCCGTCGTCACACGGGGTACCGGTGAAGGGGCAGAGGGCGCCGCAGGCCACGGGTGGGCAAGGATGGCATCCGGAAGCTCTCCATGACCAAGGCTGACATTCTCACCGCAGAAGTTGCGCCTCTGGTGCTGAAGCCCAAGAATCCTCTCCCTATCCTCCACGAGGGTAAGAATCGCTTGCACAACCGATGGCACCATGATCGGCACAGGAAAGCCCAGCGTGCTCTTGTAGGTCTTCTCGACCTGCGACACGGTCATTCCATAGAGGGATTGCAGATTCTCTCTGATATGCTCGGCGACCAGGGGAAGGGGGTAGAACTGCTTGGCAAGATGATCCTGGACAGACGGCTTGTCATAGGCCTTGCCTAGGGATTCCATCTCAAAGACAGAATCCTCCTGGCGTTCTCCCCAGGACTCTATCCTGACGTACTCAAGCCCTGCCGCCTTGATGAGGCCTCTGACGCTTCCGCGTTCATCTGCGGCAATGCGCTCATACCTCTTACGCCTTTCCGGAGACCCGGCAGATAGGATCAGACTTGAAGCAGCAACCGACCTTTTCGCCGCAGCAAGGATGTCCGGATTGGTGAGAAGCTTGACTGTCTCCTCATGGGGCTCGAAAAGCAAAATTTGGTTTCTCATCTCAGAGCCGTAGTAGAGGGCATGTCTTTCGAACCGGGTGAGGCGACGGGGGGCGAGGATGAAACGGAGCGTGCTCTTCGGAAGTTGTTCAAGGGCTTGCTTTGTGGCTTCTACGTCGGAGAACACCACAGCAAGATGGGTCTCCTTGAAGAGGTCCTGTTTCCATATGGAGATGATCTCCTCCCGGGCCCTGTCATCAGAGAGGCGAGTGCCCTCGATTTCCACCTTGGCGTTTTCGTTCTCCTCGAGGTCAAAAAAGAAACGCCTTTCCCGCTCGTGAAAATAGGAGCCGTATGCCCGAAATGCCTGAAGGGTGCTCTCGAAGTCGTTCGGGTCTCCCCCGGGGGCCACGACATGTCTTATGATCTCTTCCCTGGTAAGTCCTTTTGTGCCGGGAACAAGGCTCGCGAGAAGAACGGCAGAGGCCAGGGGTTCAGCATAGGGTAGACGATTCAGATCCTCGTGATTTCTTTGGGCACAGTTGATAAGGTTTCCGGCGGGATCAAGGTCTTGAAGTCGGTTAGCGCAAGCCTTGTCCGTGAGCCTGCAGTGTCCTCCCGTAAGGAGGTACGAACCAGCCTGACCGGCGTCTAGCATCGCGGCCATGAGACCCAATGCGCCTCGGGTGCCCTGAAATCCGCCTGAGCCGCTCACTCTCTCAAAAATCATCTCAATCAACTCAGGCAAGAATGGAAAGGTCTTCTGAACCCTTGTGATGTAGTCGTCCGTGGGTTCGACACCGTGTTGTCTCCACGCATTGACGTAGGATCTGATCAGGGCGCCCGCAGCATCCCGATCGTAGGAATCGGCATTTGAAAAAAGGCGATGGCGCACAATCGCCGCGCGGTCTTCCGGATTTCGAAATCGCATTTCAATCCGTGGGGAGATACGCTTGAGCGTGGCACCTGGTTCAACAGAGCCGTCATAGATGGCGGCAAAGACCGTCACCTGCCGGTTCCGATTAGCCTCTTCGGTCACCATCTGAAGAAAGGTCAGATTCTGGCTTCTCTTGGCAGGGTCTGAGATATTGGTCATTCCTCTTTCGAGTTCGTCGAAAATAAGAACGAGATGCCTCTCTCCCAGTGCGGTACGAAACTCATCGAGAGAAGGCGAATGATCATGTCCCCATCCCGCATCGAGTTCTCTATCCACCACTGACCACAGGGAGTCAAAGGGAAGGTACTCATCTGTGAACTTCCTAATAATGACACAAGGCTTCAGGGGAGGATTCCAGATATAGCCCTTCTCTTTCACCCACTTGATTGCAGCGTCTCCGCTCAGGAAAAGGTGGAACGCCGTCAACAGGGCATGGGACTTGCCAAGGCCCTTCACGGCCTCGGCAAGATAGACACCGTTGCCCTCGACTTCGTCCCCGGCGAATCTCGAACAGAGGGCCCGGAGCATCACCTGAAGATCTTCGGATGGATATGTGAGTTCAAAGAACAGCCCGGGCTCTCGTTCAATGCACTTTGAAGGTCCTGACCGGAGCCTTTCAAGATCAATGACCCCGCCTAACTGCCTTGCGGTTTTGTATCTTTTCTTAAGCATGTTTCAAGAATAAACCAGATTTCGTGAAATGTCAAGAAAAGTAATAAAAAATATTATTACATCAATATGTTACGTTATCAGCGCATCCAGGCAGCCGCGCAGGTTATCGAACCGGCTGATCAATGCCTTGGCCCGCTCCTTCACATCCTTGCGGGGAATGGTGAAGGT
>JAZDGZ010000018.1:0-9363 GCA_043806375.1 Pseudomonadota bacterium
ATGATTGAGACAGCCCCTTTCATTGTTCGGGCCAAAGGGCGGGGCAAAGGTTCTTCGGAAAACAGGGGCAAGGGCAAAGCTGACGGCGAAAAAAGGGTCAAGGTCACGGTCAGCATAGGGGTTGCAGCCCCGGAAAAGGCCTTGACGAGCCCTGAAAAGGTCTTAAAGGATGCGGACAAGGCCCTTTACAAGGCAAAGAGGGCTGGGAGAAATCGGGTGGAGACCTGAGAAGGCCTCCATGCCCACTTCGTCACATCCACGAAAAAAGCGGCCTTCAGGCGTGTCTCAGATGACGCGGGAAACCCACGTGGAGGCTTCCGCCTCTAATAGCCCCCGCCCCCTCCCAACAGGTCCTGTAGTCAAATTCAGCCCGACGATCACAGAGCGATCCTTTAGGTTGATAGTCCGATTTGGCAGGGGCTGCGGCCGGTACCATGCCGGCGTAATCCCTGTGCGGCCCATGAAGGTTGCAGCACCATCTCCCAAAAAACATCCAGGCGAATCCTTGCGGACTCGCCTGGCGTTTTTTGTCTTGCTTCCTTCTAAACTCTGAGGATGCGATCCTCTTCTTTGGCCACTGACCGAGAGGTCGATAAAAGGCCTGATGGGATTTGCTCCCCCAAATCGGGCATTCGAAAGGCGGGCTTAGGCCTTAATTCCGGCCAGTTCCTCTGACAGGGTCACGAGAGAGAAGAAATCCAGTTCCCCTTTCCCCTGCGCCTTCATGGCCCCCAAAAATTGTCGGACCAGCGCCGTCATCGGCAAGGGGACGTTTTTCGCCCTCCCGGCGTCAAGCATGATGTCAAAATCCTTGGCCATCTGGGCTGCTGAAAAGGCTGCAGCGTAATTTCTGCTTTTCAGCATCTGGGCCTTGTATCCGAGCAGGGGAGACGCGGCAACACTGGCGTTGACGATATCGATCATCTGCTCCCAGTTCATTCCACCCTTTTCCCCGAAAGTCAGCGCCTCTGCCGCCATAGCCGAGGTGAGGCCGACCATCATATTCATCACCAGTTTGAGGTACCTGGCCTCCTCTCCCGTGCCTACGTGAAATGTCTTTTGGCCCATGCTCCCGAGGATATCGGTGCACTGGTCATAAGCGTCTTTGGGGCCGGAGGCGAATATGGTCAGGTTCCCGGCTGTCGCAAGGACGGTGCTGCCTGAAACAGGGGCCCTCAGATACTTGATGCCTTTCTTGTTGGCTGCTTCAGCAACCAGGGCCGATGAATCAGGGGAGACGGTGCTCATATCGATGAAGATGGTCCCTGATTTCGCCCCTTCAAAGGCGCCGTCCGGACCCAAGGAGATCGCCTCCAAGACGAGGTCGTCGGAAATCATGGAAACGACCACATCAGCCCCTGTTGCCGCGGCTTTCGGTGAATCGGCGACCTTGGCGCCCATCTCGGCCAGGGCCTTGGTTTTATCCTTGGTCCGGTTGTATACGGTTAAGGCATAGCCTTTCTTAACCAGATTCTGGGACATGGGTACGCCCATCTTGCCCAGACCAATCCATCCAATCTTCTGCTTATCTGCCATATTCATTCTCCTTGTTCAGAAAGATTCCCCCTCATGTCGGTCTGTTCGACAAAACCCCTTCCTCTCCCCTCTCAGGCCTGGGCGCCTTTTTCCGTCCAGGCAGCCCGGAGAGGCCTTCCTTGCCTCGTGTGCGAAATCTCAACTCCTCTTGAGGGCTCCCCGAAAACGGCATAGCTTGCTCCACCCAAGGGAGAAGAGAGAGGCGCCGCCGCCGTCGAGCGGCTTAAGCAGAGGCCCTGCGACTACTTCTTTACCTCGACCCAGGGTGGGGGTGAAGTGACCACGGCAAACCTCAGGGTCTGTCCGCCGATCGGTTTGATGCCGTGCTCCGCATCCGGAGGAATCCAAAGAACATCGCCGGGACGACAGGTAAACTTCTTGCCGTTCACCGTGGCATCCCCAACTCCCGAAAGGATGAAATAACAATGCTCCCTGCCCGCATGCACATCCAGCTGCGCTTCACCGCCCGGATGAACTTCCGTGCAGAAAAGGACGAACCCCTTTGCTCCGGTTTCTTGGGGGATCAGAGTAAATGCATCCGTGTTCACATGCTTTGGGGGGCACGCCGATTTCATTTCTTCCATCTTGTAGAGTTTTGCTTCCATATAATCACCCATTTTTTCCTCCTTCTCTCTGATATTGGATTAGATGCCAATGAAACACACCAACAAGTTTCCATTTGCCTCAAACGGTGAAAGGTCCAGCCACCTCCTTTCTCAAAAAAATGTATCATTTTAGGTTTATGAAAAGGTCACAACTTTTGGTCATGGGGATCTCTTTTCAAGTTCTTTCGGTCTTTCCGGCGCATACGCAACACCGGATTTCAATATACCTCACACCCCGGCAACCCACAAGAAATAAGATGATCGCTCGGGTAATTCGTGATGATCACACAGCCCTCCTTGGTAACCACCACCTCCTCCTCGACCCTTGCGGCGCCGGAGCCGTCCTCTGCCCCGCACCAGCACTCCACGGCAAAGACCATGCCTTCTTTGATTTCCGAGGGATGATCAAAGCAGAATCGCCTGGACAGGATCGGTCTCTCCCAGAGGCCCAACCCGATGCCGTGCCCGTACTGAAGCAGATAGGCTTCATCCTCGTTGCGGTACCCGAATTCTTCTGCCCTTGGCCATACGGCGCACACGTCGGCTGTCGTGACACCCGGTTTAATGACGTCGATAGCTGCACTCACCCACTTGGACACCTTTTCATAGGCCTCAATTTGGTACTTGTTCGGCTTTCCACAGATGAAGGTTCTGTAATAGCAGGTGTGATACCCGTTGAAGGAATGCATGATATCCAGAAAGATCATGTCACCCGGCTGGATGATCCGGTCGGCAAAGGTGTGGGGATGGGGCTTGCCCCTGCCCCCGGACACCGAGTTCACGCACTCGACCCGCTCCGAACCGAGGGAAAAAAGCCTGTGATTGGCGATGGCCACAAGCTCGTTCTCCCTCACGCCGGGCCGAATGGCCCTCGCGATATCCTCATAGGTGGCATCCACCATGGCGGCAGAGGCCTTCAGCAATTCGATTTCATCCGCGGTCTTTACTTCCCTGGCATCCAGCATCGCCTGCTGGCCATCGACGACCTCGATACCCTCCTTTTCAAGGGCCTTCAACATGGAAAGTTCAAGCAGGTCGATCCCCAAGGGCTCCTTTTCCAGGCCATAGTCCGTCAGAATGCGTTTGATCTGTTTTGCAAAGCCGTCCTGGACGTTCATGGACGGCGGCAAAGAACCCTGCATATTCGCGATGGGCGGTTCCATCCGATCTTCCATCCAGGGACAGGTAATTCGCTTTGCGGGGATGGCAGGATCAAAAAGAAAGGGTTTTCCCTCTTTCGGGCATAGGGCATAGCGGTTCATCTTGTCCCTGCACCACTCACCGATGTGGGTTCCCGTGATGTATCGGATGTTGTCGAAATTGAAGGCCAAGACCGCCCCAAGCCCGCTTGCCCTGATTGCAGCCTGAGACTTTTGCAGCCTCTCCTGGATCAGCCGGGGGTAGTCCACCCCTGCTTCCCAGTCCATTGCCATAGTTCCCCACTTCGCAGTAGCATGCGGCCTGTTGTATTCCATGGTAAACCTCCTATCCTGTGTGTTTGCCCTTGACTGCCCTGACCCTTCCCCTCGCCTCCTACACATCCAGGAACGTGAATAGGGGCTGCTCAAGTTTTCTTTTCAGATTCTGCAGAAATTCGGCTGCCACGGCCCCGTCGATGATTCTGTGGTCCACGGCCAGACCAAAGGTGGCCACTTTTTTCACCCTCACCGCCCCCTCTACCAACGCGAGTTCCTCTCGCGTCTTGCCTACCGACAGAATACCGCTCTGGGGCGGGTTCAAAATGGCGGTGAAACAGTTGACGTCATATTGGGCCAGGCTCGAGATCGTGAAAGTGCCCCGTTCGAGTTCATCCCTGGTCAGTTTCCCTGCGAGCGCCCGCTGCACGAGATCCTGCCGCTGGCGCGCGATCTCCCCAAGGCCTGCCGTGTCCGCATTGGCAATGGCCGGAACAATAAGACCGTCAGGCAACGCCACGGCAAGACACACGTTTATCTCAGAGAGAATGTGAATTTCCTCCCCCTTTATCATGGCATTAAGAATCGGGAAGTCAAGCAGGTTGAGGGCCGTTGCCTTGATCAGGAAATCGTTCACAGAGGGCCGGAGCCCGAATTTTTTCTCAAAGTCCGAAAGGATATCCTGCCTGAGATTCAGAAGCGGTTCCATCCACACATCCGTGAAAAAGTAGATATGCGGCGCCTGGAAAGCGCTTTCCGCCATCCTTCTGGCGATAACACGGCGCATGGTGGTCATGGGAATGACCTTGCCCAATTGCGGTGCCGCAGCCGCCTTTACGGCCCGGTCCACATCGGCACGCATGACCCGGCCCTGGGCGCCGCTGCCCTTGATCCCTTCCAGAGGGATCCCCTCGACCTCAGCCATCTTTCGGGCCAGCGGGGTGCTCTTGACCGGCTCTTTCGCCTCGGGCCTCGAGGCCGATTCCACGTCGCGAAGGAGGATGATCCCCTCCGGACCGCTGCCGGCGATCGCTTCCAGGTCGATCCCCTTTTCCTTTGCAAGTCTTCTGGCTGCCGGGACCACACGGACAGGCCCGGCCTGCGCGGCGGGGGACAAGGCAGCCGCCACGATTTCCTTTTCGGTCTCCGGACCCCCTGCCGCTTCGGGAGGCGCCGCATAACTTGACGGGACCGAATAATCCGTCGGAAGTTCCTCGCCCGGCTCGGTGATGACCGCCACGACGGTCAGTATGGGCACTTCGACACCTACCGGGACCAGGATCCTGGCGAGGATTCCCGTGGCAGGAGATTCCACTTCCGTCGCAACCTTATCGGCTTCGATTTCAAAGAGGGACTCCCCTTTTGAAACCGCTTCTCCCTCCTTTTTGAGCCACTTCACGATGACCCCTTTTTCAACGGTCAGCCCCAGCGCCGGCATCACAACATCTATTGCCATGATCTTATCCCTCGAATTTTTTGAATCTCATTGACCTAAGCCCTTGCCCTAACGGTACGCCATGACCCTTCCCACGGCCTCCTTGATCCTTTGTTCATCCGGGATATAGAATTTCTCAAGGGTGGGGCCGTACGGGACCGGCGTCATAGGGGCTGCCACCCTCAGGATGGGGGCCTGCAGGTACTCGATAGCCTCTTCACTCACAATGGCCGATATTTCACTTCCAAAACCGTTGGTCTTGTTCCCCTCATCCACGGTGATCAGTTTCCCGGTCTTTTTTACGGATTCAATAATGGTCCTCTTGTCAAGGGGGCACAGGGTTCTGGGATCAATCACCTCGATCTCGACCCCTTCCTTCGCGAGTTCACCGGCCACCTGGAGTGCCTTATGGACCATCCTGAAAGTGGCCACGATCGTCAGGTCCCGGCCCTCCCTCTTGATTTCGGCCTCGCCGAAAGGCACGGTGTAGTATTCCTCCGGGACAGGCCCCTTCATGTTGTAGAGCATCTTGTCTTCGAAGAACAAGACCGGGTTATCGTCCTTGATGGCCGTGTTGAGCAAACCCTTGGCATCGTAAGGGGTGGAGGGGACCGCGATCTTCAGCCCCGGGATATGCATAAAGAGGGCATGAAGCATCTGGGAGTGGTGGGCGGCCGCGCCTCTCCCGCCGCCGCCGGGACATCTTATGACCAGAGGGATCGTCACCTGGCCTCCGAACATGTAACGCATCTTGGCAGCCTGGTTGGCCACTTGATCCATACACACAAACAAGAAGTCCATATTCATGATTTCCACCACAGGCCGCATCCCGTTTATGGCCGCCCCGATCCCCCCGCCTACGATCGCGGACTCCGAGATGGGCGTGTCCATGACCCTCTCTTCCCCGAAATCCTTCATCAGCCCGGCGCTCACTTGGAACATTCCTCCGAAACAGCCGACGTCCTCTCCCATGGTAAAAACGCGTTCGTCCATTTCAAGGTTTTCTCTCAAGGCCTCGTTCAGGGCTTCTCTGTATGTCAATTCTCGCATCGTCCTCTCCTATCAAGCAAACACGTCTTCGAGGGTTTCCTCTCCCCGGGGGAAAGGTGACTTTTCTGCATAGGCGATGCCATCTTCTATCTGCCGCCGAACCTCTTCTTCCATGGATTCGATTCGCTTTTTTGTAGCCAACTTCTTCTCGAGCATTTGGCCCTCAAGCCTCTTGATCGGACATTTTGTGAGCCAGCTCTCGAGTTCCTTTTTGTCTCGGTAGCGTTCACCCAGATTCGGATCCCCCTCGAAGTGCCCGCGAAATCGATAGGTCTTGCATTCCACCAGGGTAGGGCCCTGACCTTTCCGGGCCGCCTTCACGGCCTTTCCCACCACATCATACACCGCCAGGACATCCATGCCGTCGACGATCACACCCGGCATGGCATAACCCGCAGCGCGGTCCGCGATGTTTTTGATCGCCGTATGGCGGTCCATGCAAACCGAGATGCCGTACAAATTATTTTCGCAGACAAAGACGATGGGTAACTTGTACAGGGCTGCAAAATTAGAGGCCTCGTGAAATGCGCCGGTATTGGTCGAGGCATCCCCGAAAAAACAGATGACGACCTGGCCGCTCCTTCTTTTCTTGGCGGCCAGGGCGGCCCCCACGGCAATAGGACCTCCGCTTCCCACAATCCCCATGGCGCCGAGCATGCCCACCTCCATACTGGCGATGTGCATGGAACCCCCTTTTCCTTTACAGTACCCGTCCCTCTTTCCAAAGAGTTCCGCCATCATTCGATTGACGTCCGCCCCTTTTGCAATGCAATGGCCATGTCCCCGATGGGTGCTTGTGATCAAATCCGTCTCTTTCAGGTTGGCACACGCCCCCACCGCGACCGCCTCTTCTCCGATGTAGAGATGGGCAAGCCCCGGGACCTTTCCCCTCGCATACTGATCCACAATTTTTTCTTCGAAAAACCTGATCTCCAGCATTTTCCTTAAGAGCCGGAAAGCAAAATCCTTTTTCAGTTCCATGCAACGACCTCCTCACCCAGGGTCTTCGCTTTTTCACGGACCACGGCAGAAATGCCCGTGCGTAAAATGACATTGATGCCTTCGTAAACGCTCATGGCCTGCCGGCCACCCCCATAAATGAATACGCCAAAGGCGTACAAGAATGTAGGGGCGCACTTTATATGCGCCCGTAGGGCGGAGGTAAACTCCGCCCCTACGAGAGTATTTTCACGGCAGAAGTCCAAAAAGCCTTCATTCCCAACACCGCCCGCAGGGACAGGATTGGGCCCATCCCTATCCATATTTGATTAGCAAGCTATGTGCCGCGCGAATGCGATCTGGTAAATTAAGTTAATACATTGAAACTCCCAACAAATAACATGGACACCACAAGAAAGGCTTGCCAAAAAAATGAATATATTGTATCAAAACAAAACATGTGATCGAATCTGGGACAGTTCTTTCCCCTCGATGCGACCGATCGGGGTTGATCGGAAAATTATCCCTCCCCCAAGGAGGGGAGCAATGTTGACGGTCTCGTAAACATTCATGACTGTGAAATGTTGTCGCCTCCACGCATGAAAATCCCCCTCCATCCCCCTTTGCAAAAGGGGGAAGCAGGAGGAAACGGCGAGCCAAAGAGGTCTCCCCCCTTTCGCAAAGGGGGGCTGGGGGGATTTCACGGTTGAGATCATTTAGTTTAATTCAAACATAAAAGAGATTATCAAAGCTATGCATTTTCACGGCAAAAAGTCGTCACTCCGGTAAAAACCGGAGTCCAGGACTCCTGCAACTAACTGAAAAAACTGGATTCCGGCTTTTCCAGCCTCCGCAGCGGTACTACTGCGGAGGACGGGTGCCGGGATGACGGAAAATGGTGCTTTTCGACTTATTACGAACGCATCAATGATGGACGTCCATTATTGTCCGATAACGGTTTTGCCATGGTGCAGGGGCATGGGGGTCTCTTTTCAAACTTATCTTGGAGAGTCATGATGGATGCTCTTAGAACTGAAAAATCCCGCCCGGCTTCTGCACAGGCGGGTGAAGATCCGATGAGGGTGAGGTGGGAGAGGGTCGTGGTTCAAGGACTCCCTCCGGAGGGGGGCATCAGGCCCGAGGTCCGGAGGTCCTGGCTCAAATGCCGCAAGATGAGGCTCAACCCCCTTGAAAAGACCCCGCCGCCCCTCATTGCAGGGTCGGAATTCGAAGGCCTCATCAGGCGGAATAAAGAACTTATTCAGGTCTGCGGACCCATGATGGACATGATCGCCATATCCGTGAGGGACACGGGGTTTATCGTCACACTGGCGGAAAGAAGCGGGTGTGTTCTCTTGGTCAGGGGCGACCAGGAGATCCTCGAAATGGCCGGGCAAAACTACTACCAGCCCGGATGCCTGAGATCAATCGAAGGGGCCGGGACAAACGCGATCGGCGTCTGTCTCTCGGAAGAGAAACCTATCCAGATTACGGGCGCGGAACACTTCAACGTCCATTTCCACCCATGGACATGCTCCTCGGCCCCCATCCGCGACGGTCAGGGAAAGATCATCGGCGTCATGACCCTGTCAGGCCGTTCGGTGGGCAGGCACAAGCATACCCTTGCCCTGGTCACCGCTGCGGCAGAGACCATCGAAAGCCAGATCAGAGAACGGGATCTGGCTGAGGAAAAACTGCGTCTTAATTCCATGCTCAGCCTGATTTTCAATTCCATCTCCGACGGCGTCATCGCGGTCGACAACAACCTGAAGATCACCCATATCAACCGCACCGCTTCAAGGTTGCTGGAACTGGAAGGCGAATCCGTCATAGGAAAAGGGCTTGAAGAAGCGCTTTTGCCCGAAGAAACCCTCCTGCATGCGATCAGGACCAGAAGCTACTTTGCGGGCACCGAGATAGGCTTTAACTGCGCCGAGGGACACAAGAGCTACATGTGCTCCGGGGATCCGATTAGAAACGCCTCCGGTCATGTCCTCGGTGCGATTATCACCCTGGCTGAAAAGAGACAGGTCATCAGCATCGCGAAAAAGATAGGCGGCAACTATGCCAAATATCGATTTTCAGACATCAAAGGAAAGGATCCCGAACTCCTCAGGCAGGTGGAACTGGGAAGAATTGCGGCCAAGACCAATTCCCGCGTTCTCATCATCGGCGAAAGCGGAACGGGTAAAGAGCTCTTTGCCCAGGCCATCCACAACGACAGCAGACGAAGACATGAACCCTTTGTGGCCATATCGTGTGCGACTATTCCGCGAGACCTGATCGAATCCGAGCTTTTCGGTTACAGGGGCGGCGCTTTTACAGGCGCCCGCCGCGAAGGACAGGTCGGCAAGTTTGAACTGGCCAACCGGGGCACCCTCTT
>JAZDGZ010000019.1:0-2197 GCA_043806375.1 Pseudomonadota bacterium
GGCCACCCTGATGAGCCCGAGCCTTGAAGCAAGGGACCCCCCGGTAGAGGACAGGTTGCTTCCGTCGGGCACCACCGCCAGCGCCAGATCAGATCCCCTGACGCCGCAGACCGCTGTGGGCGTCTGAATCGTGTAATTGGGATCAGCCCCTCGCAGCTTGGCAATAATAAACCTGGCTCTGCCGAACAAGAGGGTCAGGAGGGAAGACCTTTCGTCCTTATTAGGGTCATAGACCGACTTGTCGATGACGAGCTTGGAGTAAGACGCCAGGGCCAATACGCTTTTGTCGTTCAGCATGGCATTCAGCCTGGATCGGTCGCTTGCGACCAGGGTGTCTCCGGTAAAAAGGGGATGGTCTTTCATGAGCCGATAGGCCGTTTGTTGGCCTTTGTGAACCACAAACGCGTCGCCCTGGGCCGCCTGAACGTTTCCGATCGCCGGCCCCTCGCCGGGCTGGAATCCGGGCCTGATCTCCACGTCAGGAGGCAAAAGGGGTTCAACGGGTTTAAATTCTTTCTTGAGTTTTTCCAGAATCGCGTCTTCCACCGAGCTGCTTTCAGTGACAGCAAGGCCCGCCGCCAAAAGGGAAATAGTGATGACCAAGCCAACGATCCATGTTCCTCTTTTTTTTGTCTTCATTCCAAACCCCCATCTTTTAAGAGTGAACGGCCCACAAATACCTTCTCCATTTTTGACAAGCGCGTATCCAGCGCTTAGCAAAGTAGGATGGGTTGAGCTTGCGAAACCCATCGCAGAAATGAATTTCCAGCCTTTAGGCTCCTTGGCCTGCCGGAGCTTCTTAGCGAAGGAGGCACTTCCAATACTTTGCATTGACTTCCATTCCGAAGGAATCCCTTCCACCTGAAAGGTAAACTTGGCCCAGCATCCAGTATCCAATATCTAGCACCCAAAATCAAGTCTCCAGCACCCGCTAAAGGTGGATGGGTTGAGCCATTCGACTTCTGCTCATGGCCCTGAGTCGAATCTAAGGGCTTGCCAAACCCATCGGAAAACTAGCGACCAGTATCCAGCCTCTCCATCGCTCCGGCAAACCCCGGTTTCCAGCGGAGTTGCATGACAGCCTCGGTCAGGGCCTGTGAAAGGACTTGATCAACAAGCCGGTTCTTCTCAGCCGGAGTCACCGGGTCTTCCTGGGCCTGTGCCCCGGCCTGGATTCTCCCCCTCCAGAGCGGCTCAGCAGCATGGCCTGAATAAAGGGCCAGAGAGATGATGACGGCTGCGGTGGTGTAATCATGGCCGTAAGGCCCGAACCAGCGGATTTCAAATCCCAAGCGGCCATGGCTCTCCGACAGGTCATCAATAACCGAAATGCCCATGAAACCCAGTTCCTCCTTGAGCGCCTCCCGCACCAGGAGGGCAGGTTCTTTTTCCAGAAGCCATTGATAGGGGCCCAGTCGGTACCATGTCTTGTCCGAGGGACCCCTGGGAGAGGAGATGGATAAACGTATTTCACGGCCAGGTGGGGTGAAAGCGGGAGGATCTCCCCACGGCCGGTAATCGGCGGAAACGGTATAGGTCCGGGCGCAACCGGCAAAAAGACACAGAGTGCCGAGCCAACAAAAGGTCAACAGGGCAATCAGGCGCCGTTGTCTAAGCCCTCTTTTCACTGAATCGTTTCTCCCACGCTTATGCTGACTGTGCAATGGTCAATGGTTCAATGGTCCGCGCCCAAAAGATTTTCTGACACGGATTCCACAGATTTCACTGTGGCTCCTTGCCCTGTTGAATTCCGAAGGACTATTCAACTGGGGTGATCTCTGACCTCTGGTTCTTTTTGTTTCCTAATCCTCATAATCCTTAACCCTGCTCCCTGCATTCCGCCCCCCGTTCCTATATGGGATACTTTGGATAGGAAGGCTCTTCGAAATCGTGCTCATAGTTCAGGGCCAGATCGACGAGCCTTTGTTCAAGCTCCCTGACGCTGTGAATACCCATGTCCCAGAAGTCATTTCCCCTCCTGCAGAAATACTCCCCATGGGGAAAGCTGGGCAAGCCTGGGTCATAATCCGAAAAGAACCAGCGGTAGGTCGAGTCCACGAGATACCAGCGGTCCTCCAGAAAGACCTCGATAAAGCTGTGCCCCTCAGCCATGGCGAGACGGTCAACGGAGTATTCATAGATCCAGTCCACATTGGCGGTTATCACCATCCGAGACGGTACGCCCAGTGCCCTGAAA
>JAZDGZ010000020.1:0-3482 GCA_043806375.1 Pseudomonadota bacterium
GCCAAACTGAAGCGTAAGTACGCAATAATGGCGGGCATCTTCGTTGCCACTCTCGCCAACCACACCTTTGCAGGTTATGTAGGCGTGTGGCTTGCAAGCTTGGTATCGCCGGCGATGCTCAAATGGATCATCGCCGGTTCATTCTTCGCCTTTGGGCTTTGGGCCTTGAGACCGGACACGCTGGACAGTGATCCGAAACTGCGCCGTGGGGGAGCCTTCTTCACCACGCTGATCGCCTTCTTTTTCGTTGAAATGGGCGACAAGACGCAGCTCGCTACAGTGGCGCTCGCCGCCCGTTACGACGGGCTCATGGCGGTGGTCATGGGCACGACCCTGGGCATGTTGATCGCCAACGCTCCGGCGGTATGGATCGGCGAGGCGCTCGCACACCGGATTAACATGAAGACAGTCCGTTGGGTCGCAGCGGCGTCCTTCGTCGCTCTCGGCGCATGGACCTTGGCTTCCGGCGGCGTGCGGCTTATCTAGGGGTTCCAGCGTCGAGACCATTCTTTAGGGACGTGATCGCCGGAGATATTGGAGGATTGGTCTATACGTTCAGTCTTTTCTCCCAGTCAAACTCTCGTGATGTGACCGTGTGCTCCATTCTTTGAATGCGACGATCGAGGTTGCCGAATCTTCTTTTCAGGCGGTCGATTGCCCTCTTGCGGGAATGGATATAGCTGTCATAGAATTCCTGCTCTTCCGAACTCTGAATAGGGACGACCGGTTCGGGTTTCATCAAAAGGGCGGCAATGAAATAGAGGATCGTGATGGGCCAGAATCCGGTGACAAGGAGTAGGATAATCGCGATGGCCCGCGTCCAAAAGACAGAGAAATCAAAATATTGGGCAATTCCCTTGCATACCCCTAAGATAACGCCCTGACGGGAGCGATAAAGCCCCCCTTGGAGAATATTTTCAAATCTTTTCATCTTTTATAGTCCCCTCTTTCACGCTCTAAGATAATGGTTTCTAAGGCCTCTACGCGTTCTTCCATCCTCGAGAGCCCCTGGTATATCTCCTGAATCATCTTTGTTTCTCCTGCCTGCAGCCTCTGGTCTTTGCGGGAGATTCCACCCTTCAATACCTTTATGGCCATGAGGAGGGTACTTCCGATGATGGCCAGGGCCAGGACTGAACCACCGAATATGATCGCTAAAATGAGGACGCCTTCCATCATTGAATGAGCCTCGCTTTCATGTTTTGAACAGTGAGCATCGCCATCCCTTTGTCCTTGACATGTCCTTCGGCAGGCTTGTGCTTCATCAGAGGGTTCGCAAAAATGACCCCCTCGCGCCGAAGAGCCTTACAGCGCCCTCGGCAAGACCTTAAAGCTCAGACCTTTTTTCTTCCACGCTTCCTAGTGAGGTCTTAAGCCCTAGTAGTTCTTTTTCAATCTCCTCGTCAACCAAAAGCTCTTCGAATTCCACTTCCAGCCCGGGCTTTCTTCCGAAGTTGACCAGGTCGGCCTCGGCCTCCATCCTCTCGATCCGGTTTTCGAAATCCTCGAACTTGATGATGGTCTCGGATGTATCCATGCGGCGGATCTCTTCCTGGGCACGCCTCTTTTTTTCCGCATGGATGTGGCGCTGGATAAGTATGCGCTGTCTTTCCCGTGCCGCTCTAAGCTTATCCTCCAGTTGCCGTATATCCTCCTGGTACTGCTCAACCAGGGCGGCGTGTTCCGTCACCTCTCGCTCAAAGCTGCTGATCCTGTCCGAGTATCTGCGCTTTTCCAGTAGGGCTTCGCGGGCAAGGTCATCTCTTCCCTTGCTTACGGCAAGGGCTGCCTTTTCTACCCACCGCTCTGCCCGGAACTGAGCCTCCTCCATCTGGCGCTGCACCTTTTTGGTGTTGGCCATGAGTCCGGCGCATGACGCCTTGATTTCAACGAGGGTGTCTTCCATTTCACGGATCATGAGATTGATCAATTTTTCAGGGTCTTCCGCCTTGTCCAACATGGCATTGATGTTGGAACTGATGATATCACGAAATCGTGTGAAAATTCCCATTACCTGACCTCCCACATGTGATTTTGACGAAAAGATGTCGCATGAATCGTGCCACTGCCGCTGATCAAGAAAAGGGTCTGAATTTTCAGGGCTTTTTAAGTTGACAGGGCTGGGTTTCCTTAGTATTTTATGTCAATAAGTGGTAAATATGGCTATAGGTAGGTATTTTTCGCTATGAAGAAGGCAAGGATTCCGCCCAAACAACGGGTCCACGCCGGATTGCCCGTTGAAATTCCCGAGGCCCTGGGTCAGTCTGAGAGCTTCCTGGCCTTTCGGGAACGTCTCTCCCGGGTGGCGCCCATCGACAGACCGGTCCTCTTGGTCGGGGAACGGGGGGCAGGCAAGGAACTGGCAGCATCGCGACTCCACTTCCTTTCAATGCGATGGCAAGGCCCCCTTGTGGCCCTCAATTGCTCGGCTCTCACCCCCTCGCTCATAGAATCGGAATTGTTCGGTCATGAGAAAGGGGCCTTCACGGGCGCTCAAGAGCGGCGCAGGGGAAGATTCGAGTCCGCACACAGGGGCACCCTCTTTCTCGATGAAATAGGTAACATCCCGGTGGAGGTCCAGGAGAAGATCCTGCGCGTGGTGGAATACGGCGTGTTCGAACGGGTCGGGGGGTCGGAAAGCGTTGGGGTGGATGTACGGATCATTGCAGCCACCAATGCGGATCTGCCGGCCATGGCTGCGGAAGGCCGTTTCAAGCAGGATCTCCTGGATCGACTCTCTTTTGAAGTCCTGTTTTTGCCGCCCCTGAGGGAACGACAGGAGGATATCCTTTTGCTCGCCAACCACTTCGCGGTTCGCATGTCCTATGAACTCGGGCAAGAGGAGATCCCCCGGTTCAGCGAAGAGGCCGTTGCGGCCCTGGAAACCTATCCATGGCCGGGGAACGTGCGGGAACTGAAAAACGTGATTGAAAGGGCCGTCTATCGATCGGACTCTCCCCTCATCACGGATATCGTCTTCAACCCCTTCAGCCCACCAGACCAAGGCCCTTCCCTGCTGAAACGGCAAGACTCCAAGGGAAAAAATGAACGGTTTTCCGCGGAGAATCTTGTTGGAAGGCCATTAAGGGAGGCCGTGCGAGAGGTGGAGTTTCGTCTCCTCGATGAGGCTTTGAGGGAGGCCAAATACAACCAGAGAAAGGCTGCCGGCCTCCTGGGCCTGACATATCACCAGTTTCGCGGCATGTACCGCAAATACCGGGAGAAGGTGGAATAGCCCTTTTTGAGAAGGCACGCTTTACCCCCTCCCACTACGCGACCCCACCTGTCATTGACCAACTGCTGCTTCTGTAAGCCAGAAAAAGGCGGTCGAGGGGGTCTCGCCATAGTTCTTCGATCCGCGAATAAAGGGGTAGGCACCCCTTGAGTCCCGCCCCTAACGATGAAATTCCACTAGAAAAGCTTGACGGTCTCGTAAAAAGTCGTCACCCCGTTGAAAAACGGGGTCCAGGTTTTTTGTAACT
>JAZDGZ010000021.1:0-2644 GCA_043806375.1 Pseudomonadota bacterium
TACCGCATGCTTCAGGCCCCATTTGCCGATCAGAGAAGAAAGGCCGACCGAGGGGACAGAGAAGCCGAGATCTGGATCAATCATTTCAGCACCCTGTGCGACAGGTTGTCGATTCGGGTGCCATGAGAGCCCGGGCCTTAAAACGCCTCGCCGGATCATGCAAGAATGCCCCACCTGGAAAGGCGAGCGAATCCTCCCTGGTCAGGGGCACGAACACTTCCTTAGGTAATAGCGGGGCCTTCGCGATTCGTTATTCCCCGGCTTGACCGGGGAATCCAGGGAAGCGGCATTGAACAAACAGCCTGCTGTGTATATTCTGACAAACAAAAGAAATGGGACCCTCTACGTCGGGGTGACTTCAGACTTGGTCAAGAGGGTCTGGCAACACAAAAACGAAATGGTAGATGGTTTTACCAAGCGGTACGCTCTTCATCGGTTGGTGTGGTATGAACTGCATGAAAACATGGAATCGGCGATTAAGCGAGAGAAAAGATTGAAGAACTGGGAACGGGTGTGGAAACTGGAATTGATCGAAAGCAGTAACCCCCGGTGGCATGACTTGTATCCTACGATTATATGACTAGATTCCCCGGTCCCCGGATCGTGGTCCAGGGCAGGCAAGCCGGGGAATGACGCCGTGGGTCAACCCCCATGCCCGTCATGGGGAGAAGATGATTTCTGGGGCAGTGAAGGCACCCTGCGCCGAAGAGCAGGAGTTTCACTCCAACACTCCATTACTCCAGTCTTCCGTAGGAGGAAACGGTGACCTTCAAGACCTTGTTTGAACCTCGGACCATGGCCGTTATCGGCGTCTCGACAGGCAACGATCGGCACCCTGCCAACGTGATCTACAATAAGAATCATCTTCGATACCCCGTCAGAGTCTTTCCGGTGAATCCCCGCGGAGGGGACCTCCAGGGGGAAAAGGTCTATGCCGGCATCAAGGAGATCCCGGAAAGGGTGGATCTGGCCGTGATCGCCTTTTCCGATCTGGTCATGGGACTCGAGGATGAGATAGAGTCGATTGATCTCAATCCGGTCAAGTGCTCAAGAGAGAGGTGCGTCGTCGCTGACGCGAGGATTATCCTTAAGCAGGAGCGGTCAAGAAAGAGGGCGAACCTATGAGAGCGATGACCTGGAATCGGCGTATCATGATCGGGATCATTTTAGTGATGGGATTGTTGGGCGGAGTCGCGATGGCAGGACAGGCAGGGCCATGGGCGGGCTTTGCGTCAGCAATGGAAAATGGGCAGATCGTGTCTCTTGCTGAGCGTTATGCCGCCACGTCAGGACTGGAAACGCTCTGGCATGGGGCTTTGGCTGCGGTGCAGTCGAACCCCGAGCAAGGGGGCCTCAGGGAAAGGCTGGCCGAACTGATCCGGGGGTTTGAAAGCGTCTGGGGCCACAAAATCTGGGTCATTGATAATAACCCGGTGACGGTCAGGAAATTGGCCTTTGCCCTGCTGATCCTGATTATCGGGCTCCTTGTGGCCAAATATCTTCTGCGAAGCATCAGCCGCAGAATTCTTTCCAGGGCCCAGGTCAAGGAGACCACGGCATCGGCTATCGAGAAATTTCTTTCCTATTCAGCCTATCTTCTCATTCTTATCTTTGCCCTTCGAATTGTGAACATCCCTCTTGGGGCCTTCGCCTTTCTGGGCGGTGCGATCGCCATCGGCGTGGGTTTCGGGGCCCAGAACCTGATCAACAATTTCATCAGCGGGTTTATCATCATGTGGGAGAGGCCCATCAGCATCGGGGACCTCATCGAACTGGACGGCATGGTCGGCAAGGTGGAAGAGATCGGGGCGAGGTGCACCCGGGTTCGGACTGGAGAGAACATACATTTGTTGGTGCCCAACAGCAGCTTTCTGGAAAAAAACATCACCAACTGGACCCTTTCCGATCAAAGGATAAGGGCCCATGTGACGGTAGGCGTCGTCTACGGGTCTCCCGTGCGCGAGGTGGAAAGGTTGCTGCTCCAGGCGGCGGCTGAGAACCCAAATGTCCTCAAGGAGCCCGAACCCTTTGTGCTCTTCACGGACTTTGGAGACAATGCCTTGATCTTCGAGGTCCATCTCTGGATCAGCATACGACGAATCATCGAGCGCCGTCTCATTGAAAGCGATGTCAGGTTCCGGATCGATGACCTCTTTCGCGAGGCGTCTATTGTCATCGCCTTTCCGCAACGGGATGTGCATCTCGATACCCAGAGACCGCTGGAACTTCGAATCATCGACACCAAGGAATGAGCAGGCTTTAGGTCTGGACCCCGAACGTGGACAATCCCTGGCTGGCCAGGTTCTGGCTGCTGGAGCAGGTCAAGAAGCGCTTTGACCGGGAGGGCGTGGAGATTCCTTTCCCTTACAGGACCCTGGTGTACAAGAAGGACCTTCCCCCGCCGCAAAGGGAGGAGGTTGTGGAGCCCGAGGCGCCGGCATAGCAAGGGATAGAGAGGCGGTGAAGGATTCTGAATCAAACTTGATGGTCTCGTAAAAAGTCGTCACCCCGTTGAAAAACGGGGTCCAGGTTTTTTGTAACTCTATGAAAACACTGGTTTCCGGCTTTCGCCGGAATGACAATTACGGCAAATCCTGACTTTTTACGAAGCCGTCAAAGATGTTATAGAGGGAAATGGGGAAGA
>JAZDGZ010000022.1:0-4348 GCA_043806375.1 Pseudomonadota bacterium
GGGATGCAGGCCGCGAAAACAGCAGCAAAAAGGGGCCATCGGGTCACGCTCTTTGAAAAGGAGAGCGAGTTGGGGGGGCAGCTCTTTATAGCCGCCCTGCCGCCCTATAAGCATGAGATCAACGACGCCCGGGAATATTTCGTGCGGGATCTGAAAAAGACCCCAGTGGACATCAGGACCGGTGTCGAGGTGACCGCAAAAATGATCGAGGATGAAAAACCGGACGCGGTGATTGTTGCCACCGGAGCCGTTCATCTGACCCCCGCAACGGAGGAGATGGCCGGGGATAACGTCATTTCCGCCGAAGATATTCTGTGGGGGCACAAAGAGGCGGGTCAGGAGGTTGTGGTCATCGGTGGAGAACGGGTCGCTTGTGAAACCGCTGAATTCCTGGCAGACAAAGGGAAGCATGTGACGGTGGTCAGGCAGGGGCCCAAAATGGCCGGCAGGGTTGGCCCGGTGCAGCGCGGTCGGCTGTTGACGAGACTGCGGCAAAAAGGCGTGACTTTAATGACCGACGTGCAGAAGTTTGAAGGGGTCACAAAGGAAGGATTAAAGCTCATTGATAAGGAAGGGAACAGGCAAACCATAAAGGCGGATACGATCGTCTTCGGCGTTGGCATGAAAGCCGTCAAGAAGCTGGTCCTGGAGTTGGAAGGCAAAGTCCCAGAACTCTACACCGTCGGAGACTGCATAAGACCGCGGGAGATCATCGAAGCGGTCGATGAGGGCGCCCGTGTGGGCTGCGAGGTGTAGGCGTCTTTTTCGGCTTGGCGGCGGCCGATCATAGGTCTTCATCGGTCCTTGCATCGCCCCGGGAACAGGTGTAAAGTTTTGAAAGAGAAAATTCGAAACCCGCTCATACTTTTCTGTTGACAAATCCTCTCGAAGGCATATAAATTAACGACCGTTCGTTATTTATGCAGCGTGGTTACGGCTCTTTTAGATATGCGAGAATGGGGTCTCCCTTTTGGGTGCAAAAAGACCTGCACCTGTTGGAAGCCTTGGGAGACAAGTCACACCAAAGGGGCCGGCGATGTTTTTTGGCCATAGAGGGGATCAAAGAATCCTGGATGGCATCGATAGCCACCCCTATGATATATCCCCCCCACGGAAGAGTATCAAAAGCCCGTGATATACAGATGAATCCACGTAAGGTATGGAGGTGAAGAGATGGCATTACCCAAGTTTGAATACATGACACCTAAAACACTGGACGAGGCCTGCTCCCTGCTGGCCCTCCACCAAGGCCGGGCCAGGGTCATATCCGGGGGCACAGACATCATGCCGCAAATGAAGGAACGGGCTGTCGTACCTCAATACCTGGTAGGGCTCAAGTCCGTATCTGAACTCAATTATGTGAAGCATGACAAAAAGAGCGGCCTCAAGATCGGCTGTCTTGCCACTCTGGCGGAAGTGGCGGCATCCCGTGTTGTGGAGCGGCATTTTCCCTTGCTCAAGGAGGCTATCTCCCTGATGGCTTCCGTCCAGGTTCGCAACGCCGGGACCGTTGTGGGAAACCTTTGCAATGCGGCCCCCTCTGCGGATACAGCCCCTTCTTTGATCGTGATGGGCGCGAAAGTCAAACTCGTGAGCGCCGGGAAAAAGGAGAGGATCATCCCTATTGAGGAATTCTTCCTGGGCCCTGGAAAAACGGCGCTGGAAGTGGGGGAACTCTTGGCCGAGGTGCAGGTGCCGAATCTGCCTCCCAACACGGGAGGGGCCTATTTGAAGCTCTCCCAGAGAAGGGCCATGGACCTCGCTGTTGTGGGGGTGGGATGTTTGGTGACCCTGGATGGAAAGAAGTGCAAGGATATTAAGATAGCCCTGGGAGCGGTAGCGCCCACGCCTATAAGGGTTAAGGAAGCTGAGGAGATGATCAGGGGCAAGATCCTTAAGGCCGACCTCCTTGAAAAGGTTGCAACCGCTGCCATGAAGGCCTGCAAGCCTATAACGGATATTAGGGCCTCAGCAGAATACCGCAAGAAAATGGTCGGGGTCTTGACCCGGAGGGCCGTCAGTCAGGCATGGGAAAAGGCGAGCGCCGGGAAATAGCAAGACCGGGAGCAGCTTATTAGCCCATCATGAGATCAGAGAGAATTTCTAGGGTGCTGTAGAGCCTAGTATTTTGGAGGAAATGGATGAGTGAGTATTCGGTCATTGGAAAGGCTTTTCCTCAGCTTGACCACGTAGGCAAAGTCAAGGGTGAGATAAGATACGTTGACGATATCGTTTTTCCCGGCATGCTTCACGGGAAGTTGCTGAGGAGCCCCCTGGCCCACGCAAAGATCGTGAGCATTGATACCTCAAATGCCGCCTCCTTGCCCGGCGTAAGGGCGGTGGTCACGGGCAAAGACACCTCAGGATTGTTGTACTCGCCGCTCAAAGGGTCAAGGGACAGACAGCTTTTGGCCATAGACAAGGTCCGATTCATCGGGGAGGCGGTAGCGGCGGTGGCGGCGGAAGACGAGGACATCGCAGAGGAAGCGATCGGCTTGATCAAGGTGGAGTATAAAGAGCTTCCTGCGATTTTTGATCCGGAAGAGGCCATGAAGGATGGGGCACCCAAAGTCCACGACCGCGTCAAGAGCAATATCTGTCTGGAACGCCACTGGGACCTGGGGGACGTGGAAAAGGGTTTTGCGGAGTCGGATTATGTGCGCGAGGATACCTTCTACTATCCCCCGAATATGCACGGGTTCTTGGAGCCCGATTGCTGCGTTGCCAGCTGGGATTCTACGGGCAAGCTGAATTTTTGGGTGTGCACGCAGATGCCCTTTTACAGGAAACGTGAACTGGCAAGGATTCTGGAGATACCCGTTAACAAGGTGAGGGTGATCAAGCCCCCTACGGGCGGCGGTTTCGGGGGCAAAACAGAGCTGTTCGATCATCATCTTGCCGCGGCCCTTCTTGCCCGCAAGACCCGAAGACCCGTAAAGATTCTCCGCACGCGCAGAGAGGAATTTTCAGCGGCCTTGCGGGGCAGAATCCCCGTTAAGATCAGGATCAAGACGGGCGTTAAGAAGGACGGCAGTTTGCACGCCCAGCAGAGCACGGTCATATCGGACGGGGGCGCCTACAGCAGTATCGGCGCGGTCACCATATACAACCATGGGCTTGCCCATATGCTGCCCTACCGGCTCGCGAATTTCAAGCACGACGCCTACAGGGTCTACACCAATAACCCGGTGCCCGGTCCCAAGAGAGGGCATGGGCAGATCCAGGTCCGATTTGCCGTGGATTCTCAATTGGATATGATCGCCGAAGAAATGGGCATGGATGCGGTGGAGATCAGGGTAAAGAACGCCCTGAGGGCAGGGGATGTCACTATCAGTAAGCTCAAGATCAACACCTCCGGCCTGGTTGAGGCGATCGAGAGGTCGGCCAAGAAGGCGGGGTGGAAGAAAAAAAGAGGTCAAGGGCGAGGCGATGGGACCCTGTTGAGGGGCATAGGCATAAGCTGCGGCGGTTTTGCCTGCGGACCCAAGACCGCCGCCCTGAGCGATTCCAGTTGTTTCATCAGACTGGAGGAAGACGGCAGTTTGATCGTGGCCACCGGCGCCACAGACATCGGCCAGGGGAGCACCACGGTGATCGCCCAGATTGTGGCCGAGGTCATGGGGTTGCGTCTGGAAGACATCTCCATGGTCGTGGGGGATACGGATGTGACCCCTTATGATTGCGGGACCTTTGGGAGCAGGGTGACCTTTTATGCAGGGAATGCAGCGAAAAAGGCGGCTGAGGATCTGAGAGCCCAACTTGCCGGGGTGGTCGCCAGAAAATGGGGAGTCAAACCCGATGATTTGGTCTTTAGAGATCGCCAAGTCTATGTGAAGAATTCGCCCGACAAGAAACTCTCGTTCGGTGAAGTGGCAAGGGTGGCCATGGTTTCTGCTGAACTGGGGGTCGTCATGGCCAAAGCCACCTATTACCCGCCCGACGTAGATTGGCCTGACATCGAGAACTCCTGTGTGGGGAACATCGCGGCCGGTTACAGTTTTTCCACCCAGATCGCAGAAGTGGAAGTGGACAGGGAAACGGGACAGGTCAGGCTTGTGAACATGGTGCTGGGAGACGACTGCGGGCGCCCCCTCAATACCCTGGCTTGTGAGGGACAGGCCCATGGATCGGGCTCCAATGGTCAGGGGGAAGCCATGTTTGAGGAAGTCCTCATGGACCATGGCAAGGTCCTCAATCCCAGCTGGCGCGACTATAAAATGCCGACCGCGCCGGACACGCCGCCCATGGGTGTGGTCCACGTGATTACCAATGAAGAGGCCGGGCCCTTTGGCGCAAAAGAGATCGGCGAGGGCTTTATTATATCCAACCCGGGGGCTATAGCCAATGC
>JAZDGZ010000023.1:0-2424 GCA_043806375.1 Pseudomonadota bacterium
CATCTCTGAAGGCGTACTCAAAATTAGGTTGACAAGGAAAAGCTAAAAAAGTAAAGGATAAGTGAGTCTTGCGTGACAAAGAGCTGATCCCTTCCGATTCCTTCCCCATTTTCGCATGAACTACGTAGAGACCCAGAATGGAGGCTTCGCACTATGGCTCAGGCCAATGACTTCAAAGAGGGAGACCCCATACTCAAACTTCAGAATGTGCACATGTATTTTGGCAGAGTAGCCGCCCTGGCCGGTGTGGACCTGGAAGTCAAAAAAGGCGAGATACACTCCATCATTGGCCCTAACGGCGCCGGCAAGACCGTCATGATGAATTGCATCAACGGCCTCTACAGGCCCCAGCGGGGCGACGTCTATTTTAAGGGCCAAAAAATTAATGACCTAAGGCCTCATGAGAGGGCCAAGCTTGGAATCTCTCGAACCTTTCAGAAAATAGAGTTGTTCGGCGGCATGACGGTCCTGGACAACATCCGCCTCGGGAGACACATCCATCTCAAATCAGGGATCGTGAGCGGCTCCATTTATGCCGGAAAGACAAGGCGGGAGGAGAATGAGGCAAGAAAATTCATCGAAGAGGAAATCATAGATCTTCTTGAAATTGAAAGCATCAGGGATAAAACGGTCCACATGCTGCCCTATGGGCTTCAAAAACGTGTGGAACTTGGAAGGGCCCTGGCCCTCAACCCCGAACTGCTCTTGCTTGATGAGCCTCTTGCGGGGCTCAATCTGGAAGAGGTGGAGGACATGGCCCGATTCATCCTCGATATCAACGAAGAAAAGAGATGGAAGATCACTTGCATCCTGGTGGAGCATGACATGGGGGTGGTGATGGATATCTCCAATCGGGTTTTTGTCCTGAATTTCGGTATCAAGATCACGGACGGCACCCCAAAGGAGGTTCAGAGCAATCCCGATGTGATCAAGGCTTATTTGGGTGAAGAGGACCTGTATGCCACAAGGAGGTAGAGGGCAAGATGAGTGAATCTCAGATTGAGATTACCAAAGATCTTACGATCCCTAAGCTTTTTCTCCGCCAGTGCAGGAAGTACGGAAAAAGCAAGGTGGCCATGAGAGAGAAAGAATTCGGCATCTGGCGGCCCTTTACGTGGCAGGACTATTACGAGAATGTCAAGTACTTCAGCCTTGGAATGGTCAGCCTCGGCCTGAAAAAGGGAGACAAGGTGGCCATGATCGGGGACAACCGCCCTGAAGGGCTCTGGGCGGAAATGGCCGCCCTCTGCGCCGGCGGCGTCGGAGTCTGGCTCTTCCAGGACTGCATGATGGAGGAGGTCAAGTACATCATCGACCATTCCGACGCCAAATTCTTTGTCGGTGAAACCCAGCAAGAAGTGGACAAGGCCCTCTCCATTAAAGACGAGTGTCCGAAGTTGGAAAGGATCCTATGGGATGATCCAAAGGGCATGAGGAATTACCACCAGGATTTTTTGATAAGCATAGACGAGGTTCAGGAACTGGGGAAAAAACTGGATAAGAAAGACCCCGAGTTTTTCGAAAAGATGATCAATGAAGGCCACGGCGACGACATCTGCCTTCTCTTCTATACCTCGGGGACCACGGACCTCCCCAAAGGCGCCCTCCTGAGCCACTGGAACATGTTGACCATGGGCAGGAACCTCATGTCCGTGGATCCCTGTTATGACACGGATGATTTTGTCTCCTACCTCCCTTTTGCCTGGATAGGAGAGCAAATGATGTCCATATCCTGCGGCCTTCAGATCGGATACACCCTCAATTTTCCTGAGGAACCTGAGACGGCCACGGAAGATATCCGCGAAATCGGCCCCCATGTCATGTTCGCGCCCCCGAGACTCTATGAAGGCATGACCCGCCAGGTCCAGGTCAAGTATATCGACTCGACCTGGATCAAGAGAAAGGCTTACGAATTTGCCACCAAGGTGGGTTACAGGGTGGCCAACCTCAAGTTTGAGAAAAAACCCGTTCCTTGGAGCTGGACCTGCCTTAACTGGTTGGCTTACGGGGTTCTGCAGAAAAAACTCAAAGATCACCTTGGCATGTCCCGTCTCAGGCACGCCTACACAGGGGGAGCGGCCATGGGACCCGACCATTTTCGATTCTTCCATGCCCTGGGCGTCAACCTCAAGCAGATATACGGCCAAACCGAAATCGCCGGCATCTCCATCGTTCACAGGGACGGAGACGTGAAGTTTGATACCGTGGGCACGCCCATACCCGAAACCGAGGTCAAGATCACGGAAGAAGGGGAAATCATATCCAAGAGTCCTTCGGTTTTTCAGGGGTACTACAAGAACGAGGAGGCGACCCAAAAGACCCTGGTGGACGGCTGGCTGTACTCCGGGGACCGTGGATTTATCGATGAGGACGGGCACCTCGTCGTCTTCGACCGATCCAAAGACGTCATGACCCTCCGTGACG
>JAZDGZ010000024.1:0-2846 GCA_043806375.1 Pseudomonadota bacterium
CCGACAAAGCCCATGACCAATGAGAAGACCAGGGCTTTGTAGATGATTTCAAAGGTGATGGAAAAACTGAAAGCGAGTTCGGAGAACGTCTGAAAGTTCATCGTGGACAGGGTGAAGAGTTGCATGAAAGAGGCGAAGAAAAGGCCTGCTGTGCCTCCCAGAAAACCGAGCAGCAGTGATTCCACGAGAAAAGCGAGGAGGATGGATCTCCTCTGGAAACCGAGAGCCCGGAGCGTTCCGATTTCTGCCGTGCGATTGGCAACCGAAGCGTACATGGTCACCATGGCGCCAATAATGGCTCCAAGAGAGAAAATGATCGTGATGGACAACCCCAGGATCCGCAGAAACTTGGCCATCATCTCAGACTGTTCGGCGTAATACCGGGTTTCCCGTTTGGCCTCCACGGTCAATCGGGAGTCGTTCTCGAGCCGATTCTTGAGTTCCTGAAATTCCGAAGGATCACGCAGCTTGAAAACAATCGAGGAATAGACTGGCCTTCGAAAGGCCTGCATGAGCTGGTCCGCGTCACCCCAGATCTCGGAACTAAAGCCGGTGTTCCCGGCATCAAATATTCCTACAATTCTCCAGTCTCCCATTCCACAGCAGAGGGCTTCATCCGTGCCTATGTTCTTGAACCTTTTGACAAGGCTTGAGCCGACAATGACCTCCAAGGAACCTATTCTCGGAAGCCGTCCCTCCACAAGTTTGACCTGGGGGCGAAGGAGGAGGGAGTTCTCTTCAATACCCCGTACGGTGACATTGGAGGGTTTATTGGTTCCCCGCTTGGGAACGTTGATGAGAACCACAATCTCTTTGGCCAGAAGTCTTTGTCCCTTCGAACCGATGGCGATCTCAGGTTGGGTCTCTACTACAGAAGCCTGTTCTCTTCCCACGCCACTGACAACCTCCGATGCGGAGCCTTTGCGAAGAACGACGACATTATCGTAAGAACCGGTCTCCACGAGGGTCTTCTGAAGCCCATTTGCGAGCATGAGGATGGAGGCGAAGACAAAGACGACCAGCGCCATTCCGGAGACCGTCAGGACGGTCGTGAGCCGCCGTGTCCAAAGGTTACGGAAGTTGTATGAGAGGGGAAGCGCTATCAACCGATCCTCCGCAGACCCTCTGCAATCCGGATGGTGATAGCACGCCGGGTAGGGATGATTGCCGCCACAAGGGCGACAACCAGCGCGGCCGCCACATCAAGATAGAGTGTGAGTGTATCGATCTTGAAGGTAGGGAAGAACGTCCCCACGGTCTTGCTGAACCACGTTGCCGCAGGAAAGGTTAACGCCATTCCGAGAAGACATCCAATCATGGTAATCACCAAGGATTCCCCGAAGATCAGGATGGCGATATGCCGGCCTGTAAATCCCAGGGTCTTCAAAATCGCGTACTCCCCGATCCTCTCCCGGGTGGTCATGACCATGGTGTTTGCGACCACGGCCATGATGATGACAATGACGACCATGGATACAAGCTGTATGGCCGTGACAATAGCCCCGCTCATGGCGACAAAGCTCTGCTGGAAGGCCTTTTCGGTCTCTGTCAGCGTTTCCGCCAGAGAATTCTTGAAGGTGCGGTCAATGACAGAACTTACCTCTGACGCTAATTCCGACCGGGTGACACCGATGACATAATAGCCGACATGATCAACCCAGGGGTGCGTTGCTCTCTTCTTCAGTGTCTCATTGAGATAATCCCAGTGGAAGAGGAACTGCGTTTCGTCCGTATTCTCATCTTTCCCACGGTAGATTGCCCGGAGCACGAAGTCCCAATCCCCTGAAAAAAACGTTCCCCGGAGGGTCACGATGTCTCCAAGCTTCCAACCGTATTTTGCCACGAGTTTTTCGCCGGCCATGAAGCCTTTCCTGTCCTTGAGAAAAACCTCCTTCTCCTCGGGCCGAAGGGTGAACTCAGGATAGAGTTCGAGGAATGTCCTGGGCTCAACCCCCAGGTTGGGGAAGAAGTTTTTCTCATCAATGTAGACTCCTCCGAACCAGGTGCCGTACGAAACGGTTTTGACGCCATGGGTCTGACGGATTCGATCCTTGTACGAGAGCGGCAGCGGAAAGATGAGGGAGATAGAGTTCCGTGTGATGAGGCGGGTTGCGGAGGAGGCGTCGACCCCGGCATACCAAGCGCTGATCACGGTGCGCAGGAGACCGAAGGACAGGATGGCAATGGCGATTCCCAGAAAGGTCAGCCCGGTGCGGAGTTTATTGCGGAAGGCATTTCTGAAGAGAAGTTTAAGAATGAGCATCGTTTAAGAAACCCTTCTCCAGGTTCCTGGTGATGCTCGCCCTTTTTGCTGCCCGTGGGTCATGGGTCACCATGATGATGGTTTTTCCAAGTTCGGAATTGAGACGGCCCATCAGATCCAGCACCTCTTCCGCCGAGACGCGATCCAGATCGCCCGTGGGTTCATCGGCCACGAGAATCGTCGGGTCCGTGACAATGGCGCGGGCGATGGCCACCCGTTGTTGCTCTCCGCCGGAAAGCTGACCGGGGTAATGGTTCACCCGATGCTCAAGATTGACGAGCCGGAGGGCCATCCTCGCGTGCTCCTGTCTTTCTTTCTTAGAAAGGCCGGTCAAATGGAGAGGAAGTTCCACATTCTCAACTCCCGTAAGGACAGGGATGAGATTGTAGAACTGAAAGATGAAGCCCACATGGGTGGTACGCCAATGGGCCAACTCCGTTTCGGAAAGCGACGTCACCTCAATGCCCCCTACAGAGACAGTGCCGCTATCGGCTTTGTCAATTCCGGCAATCAGATTGAGGAGGGTACTCTTCCCTGACCCCGAAGGTCCCATGATAGACAAAAATTCTCTCTCCTTGATGTC
>JAZDGZ010000025.1:0-2461 GCA_043806375.1 Pseudomonadota bacterium
CTTTATCCGCGAAGACGAACTGGTGGAGGTCACGCCGCGGGCGGTACGAATGCGAAAGGCCGTGCTGTCGGCCCAGAGGCGTCACACACTTCGTCCGACCCGGCTCAAGGATAAAAAGGCGGCCTAGCAGTGCCACGCCTCAAAAGTTTTGTCGCTAAAAATGATGCATTCGTAAAAAGTCGAAAAACGCCATTTTCCGTCATTCCGGCGAAAGCCGGAATCCAGTATTTTCAGAGAGTTACAAAAAACCTGGACCCCGTTTTTCAACGGGGTGACGACTTTTTACGAAGCCGTCAATTCTTGAACCATCACTGAAATCAGCGGGTTTGGATCGATCCCTGATCACCAGCAAGGCATCAGAGTCTGCAAGTTGAGCTTGCGAAATCCCGCTTGCGGGGGCGCCGAGGAGCGACGACTGAGGCGTATGAGGTAATACGCCGCGAGCCTGCCCCGGCGGAAGCCGGGGGAGGAGCGCACGCTTGCCCGCCTCCGGCGGGAAGGCAACGCCGCTCCTAAGATCCCGGCTCGACGGGGAGATGATGCCTTGCTGGTGATCAGACCTGCTCATCGGTCAATGCCTGCAAAACTGCTTCCAGGTACCCTGATTGCTTGGCGTTTTCTTTGATGGAAATTCTCCTGATGCTCACGATGTTCTCCGGTGATTCAACCCGATAGAGGTACTCGGTCAATTGATTCAGCGTAATGCCCTCCAGTTTCATCTCCACCAGGGACTCTTTATAGGGTCCCGCTCCTTTTGAGGAAGAGGGTTTCATGTAATTGATCCGCTCTTTGACGCCGCAGTCTCCCGCCGCCTTTTCCAGAAAGGCAAAGAGCGTGAATCCCTTATCCCGCTTGGCAAGCAACCGTTCCATGTTCTGAGAACCTTTTTGAAGGTTCTTATATTCGGCGCTCAACCTCAGGATCTCCGCCTGTCCGACCTCTTTGGCCTGGATTCCTCTTTGAAGACGCTCTCTGTTCTCGAAAAAGGGGGCGATGAGGTACTGGAACAGGAAGAAGACCCCTATAAGACAGGCCCCCATGGTCACAAAAAACTTTTCCCTTTTCGCGAGTTTCATGCCTTACCCCTTTGCCCCTCCTACACCCCTCACCTCATCCCTCTCCCCCGCTTTCATTAAACGACAGAATGCGGAAGTGAATTGCTCGTGATTCTGCTTTTCAATATTCAATCTTCAATATTCAATCTTGATGGTCTCGTAAAAAGTCGTCACTCCGGTGAAAACCGGAGTCCAGGGCTTCTGTAACTAACTGAAAAGACTGGATTCCGGCTTTCGCCGGAATGACGGAAAATGGTCATTTCCGACTTTTTACGAGTTCATCAATCTTCAATGTTCTAAATTGCTTCCAAGAATTCCGAGAGTACCCCCTCTCTCGACAGAAAGTCGGCCCCCACAGGGGAAAAGATTAATGGCTACTTCGCCCGCTGCAATTTCAAATCGAATTGCACCCTTTTCCCGTTTCTATCCAGGTTGGCAGAGCTGATGGTCACGGCGCTGAAATAAGGCGAGGGTTCCAGTCTCCCCTTTAGGCTGTCCACGGTGTTGAACGTGTCGGTGTCGCCGCTGACCTGCATCGTCTCCGGATCGACCGCCATTCTGGCGACATGCACGTCCATCGATTTGGGAACCCGCTGCGAGATCTCCCTTAAAAGGTCGATCACCCTCTGGTCTGACTCAAGCCCCGGCGCCATGAAGGAAGACTTTTGGGCTTCATTGATCTTTACCTTCATTTGCTGCACCGGGTCCACGACCCGCTTGATTTCAGGGAATGTCTTTCTGAAAACCTCGGCGATATTCTGATCCAGCACCGCGTACCTCTTTTTCAGGCCATAATAGTCCACACCCAGGTCAAGGGCTATAAAACATAGGACGACGGCCAGCATGAGGGCCCCCTTTCGGATCTCCTTGATGGGACCCAGGTAATGCCTCTTGACCTCGAATTGGTCCCTTCTGAAATTGAAACCCTGCCCCCGCCTGTCCTCCCGGAGGGCGAGGGCGAGGGCATGATCCATCAGAGGGGGTCTCCACACCTTTGCAATGCTCTCCGCCATGCGAACCCGCCGATCCCGGCGCACATTGACCTGTTCTGCCGGCATATCCAAGAACCGGCCAAGGAGGCTTCCCGTTTCAGGGTAAAGGGCCCAGAACCCGGTGAAAAAGACCTTTTCCGGCCGCATGGCCGTCTCTTTCAACCAGGAGAAGGCGTGGACCGTATTGCGGACGGTTGTGCAAAAGCCCTCTAATGAGGATTCGATCCTCTCCGGGTCGGCAGAGAGTTCACCATCTGAACCTTTCAGATCAGCCTCCCCAATGGCCCCATTATCAGAGGCGAAGGTGCGCATCAGTGCGATCCGCCCTTTTAGAAAGAGGACCATGGTCCTTTTTTTGAGCCCCATATCCAGGAGTAGCCCGTTGGCCGGGGTCTCCGGCTGCCTCAGGAGCCA
>JAZDGZ010000026.1:0-5485 GCA_043806375.1 Pseudomonadota bacterium
TTCTGGAAGATCCCGCTTTTCAACAGGGGGGTCTCCCCTGTCAAGGCGCTGGACCCGGAAGTGGACCCCATGATCGATCGTTGCGTCAATCAGAAGAAGACGCTCACGGCGACCTATACCTACGACGCCCTGAAACTGGCGGATGTGCTCGTGGTGGACGTCCAGTGTGACTTCCTGAAGGAGGAACTGGGCAACCTGCGGACAGGCCGGGCCGATATCAGCGCCCTGGAGGAGAGCTTCAAGATCATCGGGGAGAAGATCGATCCCGAATGTCTGGTCCTGATCGAGACGACCGTCCCCCCTGGAGCGACGGAGTATGTCGCCTATCCCCATATCAAAAAGGCCTTCAAGAAAAGAGGCATCAAAGAGGAACCCCAACTGGCCCACAGTTTTGAGAGGGTCATGCCCGGGCGGGACTATGTCCGATCGGTGAGGGAATTCTGGCGCGTCTGCAGCGGCATCAACGATAAGAGCCGGGAAAGGGTGACGCGGTTTCTTTCAGAGGTCGTTAACGTCGAAGCCTTTCCCCTGACCGTCCTGGACCGGCCCATCGAGAGCGAGACCTGCAAGATCGTGGAGAACAGCTACAGGGCCACGATTCTTGCCTTTCTCAATGAATGGAGCCTTTTCGCGGAGACGAACGGTGTGGACCTGATCAAGGTCATCAAGGCGATCAAAATGAGGCCCACCCACAGCAACATCATCTTTCCCGGCCCCGGGATCGGCGGATACTGCCTCCCCAAGGATGGGGGGTTGGGCCTGTGGGCCTACAAGCACCTGCTGGGGTTTGAGAACGAGATCTTCAAGATCACCCCTGAGGCGATCGATATTAATGATACCAGGGCCCTCCATGCCGCCCAACTGATGCGGGACGCCCTCAGGAACATGGGGCGGATCGTGGCCGCCTCTCAGATCACCCTGCTGGGGGCATCCTATCGCGAGGACGTGGGGGACACGCGCTACAGCGGCTGCGAGATCATCGTTCGCAAACTGACCGAAATGGGGGCCGAGGTCAAGGCCCACGATCCTTATGTCCGGCACTGGTGGGAGCTTGAAAAGCAGGAGACCTATCCGGCCGCCGGATCGAGCTGGTCCCGGTTTTTCCGCAACCAGGAGCACCTCGGCGAATTCCGGATGAGCAAAGACATGGCCGAGGCCATGAAGGGGTCGGACGGGGTCATTCTGGCCGTTCGGCACCAGGAGTACCTGGACCTGGACCCGGACGAAGTGGTCAGGATGACGGGCGGGCCGGTCGCCCTTGTGGACTGTTTCGGCATCCTGGACGATGAAAAGATCGAGAGGTATTTCGAGCTGGGGTGCGAGGTCAAGGGGTTGGGCCGGGGCCACATCAACCGGATCAAGGACAAGGTCCGCAAGAGGAAAAAGGTTGGAAGTTAGGGTTGATGAACTCGTAAAAAGTCCGCTGGCCCCATTCCGTTCATGGTTCGATATCCTTCGATACCTCAGGACAGGCTTCACCACGAACGGAAAAACAGATACTTAAGGTCGCTTCCAAGCGTTCGCCCTGAGGTTTACCCGCCTACGGCGGCGCCAAAGGCGACCAGGGTATCGAAGGGGGAACGGGACTTTTTACGAACGCATCAATACTAGGGAGTCAATCAACATTGGACGAAGGAGGACTACAGGCATGAAGGGAAAAGAGAGAAAAACCATATTGGCGATTTTTGGGGCATGCGTCTTATCACTCCTGCTGGTTCATCCGGCCTCTGCGAAGGATGTCATTCGAATCGGCTATTCTATGGCCTTAACGGGCCTATACTCTCAAGGGGCTCCCAGCCAGATCAATGCCTATGAGATCTGGAAGGAAGGGGTCAATGAAAAGGGAGGGATCTTTGTAAAGGACCTCGGCAAGAAGCTCCCTGTAGAATTCGTCTTTTATGACGACAAGAGCTCCCCGGAGACGGCGGTCAGGGTCTATGAAAAACTGATTACCCAGGACAAGGTGGATCTGGTCTTCACCCCCTGGGGGACGACCATTCATTTCGCGGTGGCCCCTCTGGCAGAAAAATACAAGTTCCCCATGGTGGGGACTACGGCTTCTTCCGTGAAGTTACGGGACATCCATACAAAGTACTTCTGGTTCACCACCTCCTCTGTTCCGGACAGACAGATGCCCGCCCTCGTGGGCCTACTGAAATCTCTGGGCATCAAGACGGTTGCCATCATTTACGTCCAGGATCTCTTTCCAAGAGAGAATCTGCAGTTTCTCCAGCCGGCTCTCAAGGAGGCGAAGATTAAGACCGTCCTGACAAAAGACTATCCCATCGGTGTCAAAGACCTCACCACATTGCTTTCCGATGTAAAGGCGAAAAAGCCTCAGGCCCTTATCGCTCTTTGCTATCCCGCCGATGCCTTTCTTCTCACGGGGCAGTTGCAGGGCGTTCAGTTCAACCCTCCTTTTCTCTTTCAACTCGTGGGCCCTTCGATTGCCGCCTACGGGCAGGCCTTCGGCAAGGCGACGGAAGGCATCGCCGCCATGGGTCACTGGAGTCCCAAAGGAAACTGGCCCGGGGCAAAGGAGTTTGAAGAGCGCTATATCAAGAGATGGAACATCCGGCCGGACTATCTCGATTCAGCCCTGTCATACGTAGGATGTGAGATCATAGAACAGGCCATTGAAAAGGCAGGGACCCTGGACAGGGAAAAAATCAGAGACGCCATTGCGACCGGCGAGTTCATGACCATCAACGGCCCGATTCGTTTTACGGGAACGGAAAATATGGTGACACCGGCCATGATCCTCCAGTACCAGAAAGGGACCCTGGAAATCATATGGCCCCGGGAGACCGCCACGGCCAAACCCCTGTATCCAAAACCGGCGTGGCCCAAGGGGAAATAGATTTTTGGGGGAGGAGAGGCCCAAGACGAGACACCTTCAGAGGACCCAAATCCACCGCCTAATTCTTGAACCATTAATGGCATCGGTAGGTTTGGGATGATTCCTGATCACCAGGAAGGCGTCAGATGCAAGGCGCCGAGGAGCGACGACTGAGGCGTATGAGGCAATACGCCGCAAGGAGGAGCGAGCGCTTGCCAGCCTCTGGCTGGAAGGCAACGCCGCAGATGATGGCTTGCTGGTGGATCAGGGGGAACTTGGTGCCTTGCTGAGGCACTGGATAAGCGCTAGACTCAGGGCCTATTGCGGGCTGCTGGTGGGTGGGCTCGGATGGAAGATCCATTAGGCCATGAAAGGAGACGTCAGATGGAGAATTGCATCTTTTGTAAGATCCTCAGGGGTGAGATCCCTTGTTTCAAGGTCTATGAAGACGACAAGGTCCTGGCCTTTGAAGATATCAATCCCATATGCGACGGCCACACGTTGATCATCCCCAAGACCCATGCCGAAAACCTATGGGAAATTCCCCCGGAGGATCTCGCCGCCATACATATCGCGTCTCAGAAGGTGGCCCGTGCCATAGGGAAGGCCCTGAAGCCCACGGGCCTGGCTGCGCTCCAGCTGAACGGCAAGGGCGCCAACCGGGTGGTGATGCACTATCACCTCCATCTGATTCCGAGAGGGAGCGGAGACCCAGAACTCCCTATTACGGCCTGGGACCTCAAGCCAGGCAATATGGCAGCGATCGAGGAGATCGCCGAAAGGATCGCAGCCTCCGTAGAATGATTTTAGGGAACGACCAGAAGAGGGAATCATGGGGAGGATTTGGGCATAGGCGAGAGGACAGAGAAGGATCCTAGTGTGGAGTCTCAGCAATAAAGTGACTAATTACTCGATCGTTCAGTCATCCTAAATGGGACATTTTAAACTCGAAATTGTCCGCGCTACGCTTGGACTCCCCACCCTCTGGGTGGGTCCCCGGTTTCGAATATCGAAATACGAAACAAACCCGAATCTCAAATGACCAAATTCCGAAACATGTTTAGGGCATTGGAAGATTTGAATTTTGATATTGTTTCGGATTTCAAATTTCGTGCTTCGAATTTTGCCTTTTGAGAAACTAAGAACCACAGTCTGCTTTGGCGTTATTTCTGTAAACTTCTTTTGGCACGCGACACTAGCAGCCTGCTACGTATAAAACGTCATCAAACCGATTGATGTCCTAGATTAACTTCGCCTTCCTGAGCCTCGAATGGAGATTCACCCCGGCTTCTTCAGGGGTTTCTCCTGTCACAAATTCACACTTGCCCTCATGAACAGGGATGAACAGCTCGAGCATCTTGACCTTTGCATTAGAAGGGTCAAGCCTTTCAGGTTCAGCTCCGATGTCCTGAGCCGTCCAGGTGTTTACTTTCTTTTTCGCCGCCGCCATGATCCCCTTCATGGTGGGATAACGGGGCACGCCAAGCTCGCTGCTCACCGCAACCAAGGCCGGGAGAGGGATTTCGATCGCCTCATATCCGTCGGTGACAATTCTTTCTACCAGGGCGCGCCGATCAACGGCCTCCACTCTCTTCACAGGATTGACGCTCGGAATGCCCAGGATCTCGGCGATACCTGGACCGACCTGCCCCGCATCCCAGTCCCCTTCCTGGCGGCCGCATAGGATGAGGTCAAAGTCCCCTATCTTCTTGATGGCCGTGGCCAGGACATAGGCCACCAAAGAGCGGTCCTCCTCCCCGAAAAGCGGATCGCTCAAGAGAATCCCCTCGTCAGCCCCCATGGAGAGGCAATGCTTGATCGCCGCCGTGGCGGCTGGGCCGCCCAAGCTCAGGACGGTGACCTTTCCCCCTTTGGCTTCCTTGATCCTCATGGCCGCCTCCACGGCAACTTCATCATAGTAGCTGATCACCAGGGGTTGATCCTTGGAGGGAACCGCACGTCTGGTTTCGGGGTCGAGGCGAAAAGCGACCGCAGGGGTCTCCGGATTGATGATTTGCTTGATGCAAACGACAAGATTCATGCATACCTCCGGGCAGAAAAGGAACCGTAAAGATCACCCCGCAACCATCAAGCCTGCTTGCCTCCCATGGCCGCCTGTAGTTTCCCCGGGCCGAAGGAAGAGAAGTCCAGGTCATAAAACTGCTTGCATACGGAGAAGTAACCCAGCTGCACACCTCCTAACACCAGTTTCAATGCCGCCGCATCGCGATAGTACTTCTCATACAGGTTTTCGCGGACATAGCCGTAGGAGCCCATGAATTCCATCCCGTTCAAGATAAGTTCGGGCGTGACCCTGGCAATCCATGTTTGTACGGAGCGCGCCTTGGCTACCCCGCTGTCCGTGATCCGCGGACCATAGATATCCATGTGGTCGAACTGGTGGTTCAGTTCCAGGACCGCGGCCCTTGCCACACCGATGACTGAGGCCATCTCAGCCAGAAACATGGCCGTGGAAAGATGCTGCCTGATCGGCTTCCCTCCCACCACCCTCTGCCCGGTATATTCAAGAAGGACGTCAAAGGCCCCCTGGAGCATCCCTACGCAGCTTGCCCCCTGCAGAGCCACGGCAGTGACCAGGTTGTTCAGGAACATGTTCCACGCCTCGGGTCCCTGTATGCCCCATTC
>JAZDGZ010000027.1:0-2462 GCA_043806375.1 Pseudomonadota bacterium
CGGTGCGCCGCCCCCGAATCCTGTCTCGACCATCCCCGGGGCGATGGCGTTGACGGTGACCCCGTATTGGCCCACCTCTTTTGCCAGGGCCTTTGTGAAGGCCACAACGCCGCCCTTGGCCGCTGAGTAGTGCACATGCGACGGTGTACCCGTCAGTCCCGCGACTGAAGCGAGGTTTATAATCCGGCCACTGCGGCGGTCTATCATTGCCCGGACTATGGGCTGGGTGCAATTGAAGACGCTCTTGAGATTAACGGACAGGATTCGATCCCAGTCAGCCTCCGTTATTTCGGTGAACTTTCTCACGTCCCCTATGCCGGCATTGTTGACCAATATGTCCACCCTGCCGAGTTGGGCCAGAACGGCCTCCATCATCTTCTTGGCCTCTTCATACCTGGAGACATCCGCCTGAACGGTCAGGGCCCTCCGCCCCAGCGCCTCCACTTCCCCGGATGTCTCGGCGGCCGTCTTTTCATTGATATCGGCGACAACGACGGTCGCGCCCTCCCTGGCGAACAAAAGGGACGTCGCCTTCCCTATACCGGCCCCGGCGCCGGTTACCATGGCTATCTTGTCCTTGAGCCTCATGTGGCCTCCTTTTCCTTCCTGCTGACGGCACTTCCGCGGGGACGCCTTGACAGAGGCGGCAGGAGATCCCCGACCGGGGACTCGCAACGATCGCTCCTGCCGAAAACCGGTTAGGCCCGGCGCCTCTTCCCTCACAGGTGCGCGGCAATATCGTCCAGACCCAGGCTCTTCAGCGTCTCCGGAAGAGGCCTGCCTTTTTCATCCCAGCCCATCAGATGGTAGTAGTTTTTCAGCATTTTGTCCCAGTGAGGCATGATGCCCCGCCCTGCGGCCGCCCCGTCCCGGGGCGTGGACCCGTATCTCAGGGAGGGACGGTCCAGTTCAGGACCGATTCCATGGCGCAGGTTGAACACCCTCGCCAGGTTTGCGGCCCTCCTGCCCACGGCCATGGCCTCCTGGAAGCCCATATCCCAGCCTGTGGCCGCGTTGACCGCCCGGCACAAGAGATCGAGGGCCGTAGCCGTTTGAAAACGGCAGGTGGCCACGGAATCCTCGAATATCATGGCGCCTTTTATCTTTGCTACGACCGTCGATACGACCTGGGGGTCAAAGGTGTCGTACGTTTCAGGCAGGCCGAGCAGCTTGTACGGCGCAAAGCTGTGCATTTCGAGGGTCCCCATGCTGGATACACAGGTATCAAAAAGCTCGAGCCACTGAACCCGGTGGTCGTGACCGCGGGGCGTATTTCCCTTCATGGTATGAATCGCCATCTCTTTTGCCTCGCCCCCGACCTGTTGAGCGGCCCGCATCACTCCTTCCGCCAGGACGTTTCCAATACCCTCGCGGCCGGCGATTTTGTTCATCATGGCCATGATCGCCTCGCCGTTGCCCCAGGTCATTTCCAGGCCGTCGGTATCCTTTTTGGTGAGAATGCCCTTTTCATAGCATTCCATGAGCCAGCCCATGACCCAGCCGGTTTCGTTCGTGTCCATGCCCAGGCGGTCCACTTCACTGGCCAAAACGACGGAGGTTGTCACATCATCTATGCCGACCAGGGAGCTGAACGCTGCCATTCCCTCATACTCGGGCTCTTCCACGACGCGACCGGCGTACTTGCCGTCCGGGATCTCCATCTCATGACTGTGCCTCACCGAACAGGCCCAGCAGGGCGTCGGCTTGGCCTTGAACCTGCGGCGGATGCTCTCTGCAGAATAGGCGTTCAGTTTTTCCGGGCCCATGGCATTGACGCTGGTGGTGTAATTCCTGACCGGAACGACGCCCATCTTTGTCAGGGGGACGAGGCCGCCCACAGTGCCTTCTTTGGTCGTCATGTCATAGAATTTATTGGCCAGCATATTGTCCAATATCTCTTTGGCTATTCGTGAAAGGGCCTCTTTCTCTTTGAGGGGGACCACCTTCTTGCCTCGGTCAACGACAACGGCCTTCAATTTTTTGGCGCCCATCACCGCGCCAACCCCGTTGTGAGCGGCAATGTGACCCATGTCAACGGATATGCATGCAAACCTAACCAGGTTCTCCCCGGCCGGACCAATACTCAAGACGCTTACTTCTTTCCCTTTTTTTTGCAGCTCCTGTCGGATCGTTCCCTCCACTTCAAAGGTATTTTGGCCCACAAGGTGATTGGCCGGCCTAAGTTCAGCCAGACCATCATGGACGTAAAGATAGACCCAGTCGGGCGCAGCACCCTGCAACAGGATCCCATCGAAACCCGAAAACCTGAGGAAAGCCCCAAAAAAACCATTGGCCTGGGTGCTGGCCATCCCGTTGGTGAGAGCCCCTTTGGTGACAACCGCGGTCGTGCCCGAGCCGCCTATCTTCGTCCCTCCCAACGGCCCGGAGCCGAGGAAGAGGCGGTTTTGCGGATCCGACCACGCCACCCCCGGAGGGACCTCGTCATAGAGGAGCCTGATCCC
>JAZDGZ010000028.1:0-2090 GCA_043806375.1 Pseudomonadota bacterium
CGTGATATATTCATAGACGGAGATGGCCTTGTTGTACATCCTCTTGCGTTCGTAATCGAGGCCGAGGTTATAGACAACATCCGTCAAGGCATCGTCCAGAGGACATTTCCTGAACTTCTCAAAGGCAAGATCGAGCAGGCCCTGGCTCTGAAGGCTCAACCCGAGCATCCTGTTTGTGTCAACGCTTTCTCTTGACGTAATGCCGAGGGCCCTTTGCCGGACAACAATGTCTCTTATGGAATGCTCGACAAAGATGGTCAGCAAGGCAAGACACACGTAAATAATTTTGAACCATATGCCCAGAACGGTGAAAAAGATGAGGCCCACCAAGAAAGCGACGAAGACCAATCCAACGGTCACACCCATTCGGTTTAAAGTGCTTTGGCGAGGGAGGATGTAGGATGCAAACACGGACAGCAGAAGGAGGATAAGGGCCTCGGCATAGGGCATGAAAGCAGGCCGTTTGAGGTAATTGCCGTTGATGAGATTATCGATGACGTTGGCCATAAACTCTACCTGGGGAAGCGCTGGGTCAACAGGCGTGCTGACCGTAGGAGCCCCTTCGGCGGTATAGCCGATCAAGACAATCTTTCCATCAAATACAGCCGGGACCTTCTTGACATTCAGAATATCCGCAAAGGAGTAATAGGGGAAAGAGCGTTTCCCTCCCCTATATTTGACAAGGACCTCTCCGGTGGCCGTTGGGACAAGCTTGTCTGAGAGGAGGACCCCTTTCCCGGGGACAATGGTATCTTCAAAGGTCTTGCCGAGGTAGTCCAGCGACAATCGAAAGGGCAGGGATGGGATGACGTATCCCCTGTAGTCGATTAGCAAGAGGTGGGAGTACCCCTGTTGTGATTTTCTCGGAGACAGATTCAGATGGCCAAGACCCCGGATGCTTTCTGATAATTCCAAAAAAGGTGTGGTGAGTCGCGTGACCGGAACAAGGTCCTCGAGGGGGGCTTTCACTTTCAAGGCGTTTCGCCGGATGACAGAATCCTCCGGGAGAGCGACGTCTGTATCGTATTTGCCATAGGCGCCAATGACGGGGAGATAGACGTTGCCGCTTTTCTTAATCGCTTCGCAAAGAACGGAGTCGTTATCCAGCCTCTTTTCAATCTCCTTCAGGGTATCCAAGAGCCAAGGATTCTTTTTATCAGAAGTAGCGGCATGCTCAAGGGCCAGTTTTTGAAGATTTCTTACCTCCAGGAGGCCCTGATTCTGCTCTTTTTCATTGAAGGGGAAGTCGAGACCGATGAGTCTTGCTCCGTTGTTCTTCAAGACGGCGATCATCTCCGCTATGACTTGCCTCGGCCAGGGCCATGAGCCCAGTTGCCTCAGGCTTTTCTCATCGATATTGACAATCGCTATCTTGTTGGCCCCCATGCTGCGCGGAAAATCGAGACGCATCTGAATGCCGTAGACGACCCTTCCAAAGGATTCAAAGATGGCAAGGTCTTGGAAAGAAAATAGGATGTATAGCAGACCGATGAAGACACCGATGAGGAGTTCTATTTTCTTAAAGGGGATTTCTTTCATTTTTTCAGTGATCGGACCCTAATAACTTCGGGTAGGTTTTGCCACAGGGCCCGAAAAAGCCTAATAATAGAAATAATTGACTTGCCGTTAAATAAATCCTATAAGATTGTCTAAAATTCATTGTTAATTTAATCGTGTAAATATATTAGATCCACAAGGCATTGTCAAAAAAAATCCAGTGGTATAAAGGCATTCCGGTGTTCAAGTCGTGATTGTCCTTGAAAATCAGGGAGAATCGTATTAAACTGGGTTCCGAAAAGCCTGAAATTTCGCTTCCGCAATTCCTGACAGGTAAGGTCCAGGGCTATCGCCCCAAAGGAAAGGGTGATGCTCTCCGAGGCCCAGGGCAGAGAGAGGAAACCGCCCGCTTGAAGGGACGACGATCAGGGGTCTAAGGCACTGGAAGACTAGAAACTGCAGCAGGAATGGATTGAATGGAAAAAAAGAATGTAAATGTAAGCCCCATCAACAAGTTATCCCCGAGAAAGGAAGCGATTACCAAGCGGAAATTGGGGGAGTTGTTGCTGGAAACGGGCCTTTTGACCGGCGAC
>JAZDGZ010000029.1:0-5723 GCA_043806375.1 Pseudomonadota bacterium
ATGGAGGATGAGGAGGAAAATCCTTTCTTGATGCTTATGCATGGCGACAGGGAAGTCTCCACCAAGACGCTTGCACGAACGCGGGGGGTCAAGACGGTGAGTCCCTGCACGCCTGAGATCGCTCACAAGCATACCGGGTACATGGTGGGCGGCATCTCCCCCTTCGGGACCAGGAAATCCCTCAAAGTCTACGCGGAGGCCTCCATCTTTGACCTCCCTCGAATATACATCAATGCCGGCAAAAAGGGGCTGCTGGCCGAGATATCGCCCGGCGAACTGAAGGACATTCTCAAGCCTATCCCTGTGACCGTTGCCGCCTGAGATTCGACCTCTCGAGGGCCGAAGCAGCGTTCCGGACCCGAAAAAATCGGCTTGCCCTCTCCCTCTCTAAGCTGGGCATTGGACACACTTGAACCCATCTGGGGTTTAGAGAGTATTGTTTGAACCGAAGAATGTCCAACAAGGAATTTCGAATATCGAAGTGAAAACTTCATCATTCTGCGGTTCCTTGTTCGACCTGCCCGCAGTGCCGTTGGATAAAGTGGGGATAACCTCCGAACGTTGATCTTAAAGGACCGGCTATTATTCCGGTTTCAAGCGGCCGCAGGCAGGCGGGCATTCGATTGTTCTTGTTTTGGGGTACATACACCCAAAGCTCCAAAAACTCTCAGTGTTTCCGGCGTGTGTAAAGATCGGCTCTCTAAGAGCCCCCATCAATGGAGCAAAACAGGGCCGCGATCTTCTCCCTGCTGATCTTCAGGTAATCCCTGTCATTGGAGAACACCTCCAGGGTCACGGTATCGTTATACCCAATCTCTCTAAGGGCCATTGCGATCTTTGAGAAATCGACGGTCCCGGCACCTACAGGGAGGTGATTGTCTTCCTTGCCGAAGTTGTCGTTTACATGGAGGTGGCCGATGCGCTCAGGGAACCTTCTTATGAACTCAAGGCTTCTCTTCTCTCCCGTGTCTCCGATATGGGCGTGCCCTGTATCCAGGGTCAGATTAAGGTTGGGAAACCTCTCTAGGATCTCGACAAAGTCCTCGGGCTTCACGAGCGAATGGGTTTGGGGGAACATGTTTTCGATACACATGCAAAGTCCAAGGTGATGGGCTCTTTGCATAATGGTTTCAAGGCTAGCCATGGCGTATTGCTTGGCCTGGTCAGGGACGGCAAGACTGAGTCCCGTGATATAGCTGGGATGGAGAACGACCTTGAGGGGATGCAGGATGGCGGCGACCTCAAGGGACTCCAGTACTTCATTGAGGGAGGCCTCTCTTATGCTGTCCGTGAGGTCGGCCGTGGAGATGAAGGTCGGGAGATGGCAAACCAGCCCCAAGTCGAGGCGATCCAGGGTCTTTAACAGCTCTGTCTTCTGATCGCGGATCACCTTGTAATGCGCCTGAGGCGCATCCATGGTCAACTCAACATAATCAAAGCCAAGTTCAGAAAAGGCCTCAAGTTCTTGGAGCACGGGCCAGATCGGGAAATTCATGGCACCATAGAGCATTGGACGTTTCACCTCCTTTTACCGGCCTTATACCACACCCTGCAATGGCGAGCCACCCAAAATGAACGAATCGCAACCCCCGCAGATCAAGACTGGCTGCGCCCCTTCCAATGCGTTTCCCCTCAACGGCATAAACCCTTTGACAGCCTCAGCTCAGGGTAGTATATAGTTTTTATCCACAAAAATCGAAAGCTCACTCTACGAGATACCAGGGCTCTATCCTACGCGCAAGATCTTGTCCTGAGTTCAAGGCTACTGCCACTCCCCCGGCACATATGCACCCTGCTTCGCTTCCGCCTATCTCGCAACTTCAGTGGATGAAGCCGTCAACCATGATGCCCTCGTAAAAAGTCCCAAAAGCCCTTTTTTCGTCATTCCGGCGAACCCCGGATCGGGGTCCGGGGCAGGCGCCGGAATCCAGTACTTTCATAGAGTTACAAAAAACCTGGACCCCGTTTTTCAACGGGGTGACGACTTTTTACGAGACCGTCAACCATCTTTATGGAAAGGAGGGGATATCTATGAGACCAGTGTTCATTTCAATTTTAGCCGTTTTCTTGGTCATCGCAGTGGGGATCCCGACGGTACATGCACAAAGGGAGATCACCTTTTGGACGATGGAGGTGGAAAAGGACCGCCTGGAGGTCCAAAAGACCCTTGCCCGCATATTTACCGAAAAGAGCGGGATAGGTCTTCGCGTGGTCCCCGTCGAAGAGAATCTTCTGACAGCGCGGGTTACTGCTGCCTATGCGGCAAGGTCTCTTCCGGACGTGATCTTTCACCCCATCGACTTCACCATCGGCTGGGCGGAGGCGGGGATCTTGGACGCCCGGTCTGCCACGGAGGTCATCCAACAGCTGGACAAGGATACCTTTGGAAAAGGGCCGTTGAACCTCGCCCGGGTTCCAGACGGTTTTGCCGCTGTGCCGGCGGACGGGTGGGGCCAACTCCTCCTCTTTCGCAAGGATCTTTTCAAAGAAAAGAACCTGGCCGTACCCGACCGTTGGGATCGCATTCTTGAGGCGGCCCGGGCCCTTCACAACCCGCCCCTGATCTGGGGCTTTGAAGCGGCCACTGATCCCGGTCAAACATATACCCAGCAGGTCTTCGAACACATTGCACTCTCCAATGGGGTGAGATTGACGGATGCGTCCGGCAAGGTCAACCTGAATACCCCGGAGATGGTCGAGACCCTGGAGTTTTACAAGGCCCTCAGCCGCTTCACCCCGCCCGGCAACCTCTACTGGCTTCATACCAGGATGGATTACCTCACCGGGCGGGCGGCCATGATTATCTGGTCTCCCTTCATCCTGGACGAGCTGTCAGGTCTGAGAAGGGACCAACCCGTGGTGCCGGACATTGCCAAAGGGGAGCCGGGATTTCTGGCCAAGAACACCGGCTTCGTCACCACCATTCGAGGCCCGAACGGATATGCCCAATACGGGCAAATCAACTATTTAGGTATCACGCGTGATGCGGATAAAGAGGCGGCCAAGGCATGGATCGCTTTTCTGATGACTGAGGGGTACCTGAAATGGCTGGGAATGGCTGCCGAAGGGAAGCTGCCCCTGCGCAAGGGCACCCCGGAGGCGCCCAACCGCTTCATTGACGGCTGGACTGATCTCGAGTTCGGCGTGACCACCCGGGCCAAGATCTCCCAGTTTTATGGCATGGACGTCGTAAAGAGCATCGTGGGAGGTGTCGAGGGATTTGATCGCTGGGGCTTTGCCGAAGGGAAAGGGACCCTCGTATCCAAGATCTATGGGACGAAGGTGGTCCCCGAGATCCTCAAGCGATTCCTTGATGGCGAAATGAACGCAAAAGATGCTGCCCGCATGATGGATGAGCGGGTGAAGGCCCTCGAGTAGGGATTTTACACGGTGTTGCCAAAATCCTGATCTGAGGATGCCCGAGGGGGCCGCCCCCGGGGAGGTCTTCTCTGAAGGCGTAATCAAATTCCTTCTGGGCAGTGCTCACGGCCTTTCGACAGGCTCAAGGCCCTGAGCGGTTCGGCTTCGCTCACGGTCCTGAGCAAGTCGAAGGACAACGTCGAAGGGCACCAAGGTCTGAATAAAAGCACCAAATCATGTAGTGGCGGGTTTTATCCGCCTCTGGTGGATTTATGCCCGCCTCAGGTGTGAAGCATTTGGTATTTTGGGCGGGGATAAACCCCGCCCCTACGCTGCCCGGTGGCGACTATGCGGCTTATGGGGGCGTCTTCAGATAGCCGATGGGAAAAAAGCGAGGGAAGAAGGGAATGTGCCCCGTTTGCGTCATCGTTTCTGAGGAAACAAGGGGATTCAAACCGTGAAATCAAGAGCAGGAACCCTGCTTGCCAGGGAGCGTACTCTCGCCTTCTGGATGTTGGCGCCGACCTTCAGTGTTGTTGCGGCCTTTGTCGTCTTCCCGGTGATCTGGAACCTGTGGCTGAGCTTCAAGCCCGTCTCGCTGGCCGATCTCCGGGGACCTTCCCTCTTTGCGTTCAATCTCACGTTGAAAAATTTCCAGAAGATCTTCACCGATCCTGACTTCGGACAGATCCTGCTGACCACATTGATCTACACGCTGGGCGGAAGCCTCCTCTCCATTCTTCTCGGATTGATCGCCGCCCTCCTGGTCCGCGAGGAGTTCCCGGGCCGTAGCATCCTGAGAGGTCTCATGATCTCCCCCTATATCGCACCGGTCGTGGCCGTGACATTCACATGGAGTTTCATCCTGGATCCTCAGCTCGGGGTTCTCAACTGGTTGGCTGTAAAAAATGGGCTCCTGGCCCAGCCGATTCCTTTCTTTTCGCAGCGCTGGTGGGAGGTTGAATTGCTGGGAAGGACGTGGCGCATGCCCCTGGCCCTCATCTCCGTGATTTTCTTCGAAGGGTGGCGCTACTTCCCTTTTGCCTTCCTCTTTATTCTGGCCCGGCTTCAGGGCATCCCGGATGAACTTTACCATGCCGCGGCCGTGGACGGGGCGAGTCCCCTTCAGAGGTTCATCCACATCACCCTGCCCCAGCTCGCCACGGTTCTTTCCACCCTTTTCCTCTTCCGCTTCATCTGGACGATCAACAAGTTCGACGATATCTTCCTCCTCACAAGAGGACAGGCAGGGACCAAGGTGATGACCATAAAGGTCTATGATTATGCCTTTGGTGAATTCAATATCGGCGCAGGATCAGCAGTTGCCATGGTCCTCTTTGGAATTTTATCGATTTTTGTCCTTATCTATTTTTTGTGGATCCAAAGGGAAAGTGACTAAAGTGTGCTAAAGTGAACTAAAGTGCCTAAAGTTGAAAACAGAACCAGCAAAACACGGAACAGAAAGACAGTCTGGAACACGAAGGCACGAAAGAAGGGACAGAAGGGATAAACCGTTTTCCCGCTTACACCTTACTGCGTACTGCCTACTTTGGAACAACGAAGTAATGGAGTGTTGGAGTAATGGAGTAATGGAGCGGTGGGGAATAGGAAGAAGACAGAATTCAGAAGACAGGAGACAGAAGAACAAGAACAGGAATGATGGAATACTGGAATATTGGGTAAAAAGGAGAATACCGAAAACGCAATACAGGCTGAACCAAGATGAGGCATTTGGCAAGTGAACGGATAGAATTGGCGATCATCAGAATCCTTAGGATCGGGGGACTCCTCTTCTTCTTTGTGATGGTCGCCTTTCCTTTCTACTGGATGGTCGTCTCCTCCTTTAAACCCCTGGAGGAAATCCTCCTGGAACCCGCAAATCTTGGGCTGGACATCCGCAGGATCGACTTCCGTGCCTATTACGAAGTCCTATTTGAACACGGCTTCATCAGGTACATCGCCAACAGCGTTTATGTCTCCATCATCACCGTCCTTTTCTCCGTCACCTTGGCGACCGTAGGGGGCTACGCCGCCACGCGCCTCCGTTTCCGCGGCCGGGCCTTCATGTCATACAGCATCCTGGTGATCTACATGTTCCCGGCTATCGTCCTGGTCATTCCTCTTTACGTGGTCTTCTCCCACATGGGTCTCAGGGACTCCATCCATGTGCTTATCCTCGTGTATCTGGCACAGACGCTCCCGGTTGCCCTCTACATGCTTCGGACCTATTTTCAAAACCTCCCGGTGGAGATAGAGTATGCGGGGATGACCGACGGATGCAGCCGTTTCGGGGTCATCTGGCGAATCGTCATACCCCTCTCTGCTCCTGCACTTGCCAGCGTGGCCTTGTACACCTTTATGAT
>JAZDGZ010000030.1:0-3628 GCA_043806375.1 Pseudomonadota bacterium
GTGGCGGTTATCACGGGCGCAGCCGATGGGATCGGACGTGCCATGGCTGATCGTTTTGCTCAAGAAGGCATGAAGGTCGTCTTGGCAGATATTGACAAAAAGGGTTTAATCGAGGCCGAAGAGGAATTGAAGGCTGCCGGGGCGGCGGTACTGGCGGTGCCGACGGATGTTTCAAAGGCCGGCGATGTCGAGGCGTTGGCCACAAAAACGCTCGATACTTTTGGGGGGGTGCATTTGCTGTGCAACAATGCAGGCGTCGGCCCTCTCACCTGGATCCTGGGGGGGTCTTTGGCCGAGTGGGAGTGGATCATGGGCGTGAATCTGTGGGGCGTCATTCACGGGGTTCGTGTCTTCGCTCCCATCATGATCGAGCAAAATACCGACTGTCACATTGTAAACACGTCCTCAAGGGCGGGACTCATATGCGCGGCAGGTTTGGGTCTTTACCGGGTGACGAAGCACGCGGTAGTAGCCCTCTCTGAGACGCTCTATCACGAACTGGCACAGAAGAAAGCAAAAGTGGGCGTCTCCGTGCTCTGCCCGGCCCAAGTCAAGACCGGTATCATGGACTGGGACCGACGGCGTCCGGCCGAGCTACGGAAAGAGCCGGTCGGTAAGATAACGAGAGCCGAAGAGGAGGCCCTGGAGAAGGTCATGCAAGAAAAGGCAAAAACGGGACTGCCCGCTGAGGAGGTGGCCGATCTTGTGTTCGACGCCGTCAGAAAAGGAAAATTTTACATCTTTCCCCATCCTGAATTGAAAACCGAGGTGCGACTCCGGATGGAGGATATTCTTCAAGAGCGCAACCCGACCAATCCAGCGCCGTAGGGCTCTGTCTCAGCACCGACTTTGCATTCCTGCCGTCCTTTTGCGGGAATTCGCGCATTGGATTGGCCGCTAGGCTGGGCCGGCCGCATGCGGCAACTCGAGGCTCATACAGCCAGAAAACCTCAACGGTCACAGCCTGTTCCGGATCCCCCGGTTTCGCAAGCAAGCCGGGGGATCACAAATAGTGACACAGCCTAACACCCTTGAGGGGGGCGGAGGCAGCCGATGGACTATGAAGTGATCATCGTGGGGGCCGGCCCGGCCGGTATATTCGCAGCCTTGACCCTGGCCGATCTCGGTGTTGAATCCGTGCTTCTGCTGGAAAAGGGGAAGGACATCGACCATAGAGAGCGAGGGCGCTCTGAAGACATCCTTTGTGGTTGGGGTGGCGCGGGCGCCTACAGCGACGGGAAACTGACGCTCTCTTCCGAGGTGGGCGGGTCTCTGGGCGAATTCCTGGATAGGGAAGCCCTCTATCAGGTTCTCGGAGAGGCGGATGGCATCTACGTGGCCCACGGGGCGCCGGGCCGACTGTTCGGGGAGGATTCACCGAAGCTCCGGACCCTTGCCGACCGGGCCCGCCTCGCAGACCTCGAACTCGTACCGACGAGGATACGGCACATCGGGACCGAGAACTGCCGTCTCGTCCTGGAACATCTTAGACAGTCCCTGGCGGGACGCGTTGAGACGCGCATGAACTGCCATGTGCAGCATCTGGTGGCGGAGAAGGGCAGGATCAATGGGGTAAGGCTGGGGGACGGGCAGACCCTGAAAGGACGCTTCGTCATAGCCGCCCCCGGCCGTTCCGGGGCGAGCTGGATGAAAAAGGAGGCGACCGCCCTGGGTCTCAAGACCAAGGCCAGCCCCGTGGACATCGGCGTTCGCGTGGAACTGCCGGCCCCTGTGCTCAGGGAGATCACGGATACGACCTATGAATCAAAGCTCATCCACTATTCAAAGACCTTCGACGACAAGGTGCGCACCTTCTGCATGAATCCCTTCGGGGAGGTCGTTTTAGAGAAGAACGAGGGGATCATCACGGTCAACGGGCACAGCTACGCGGAGAGGGCCAGTGAAAACACCAACTTTGCGATTCTGGTAAGCAGCGCCTTTACAGAGCCCTTTGACGACCCTATCGCCTATGGCCTTTATATCGCTAGGCTGGCGAATCTCCTCGGCAAGGGCGCGATCATTCAGCGGCTGGGAGACCTTCTGGCAGGCCGGCGAAGCACGCAGGCCCGCATCGACAGGTGCCTTACCAGCCCGACCCTTGCTGATGCCACGCCGGGCGATCTGAGTTTCGTATTCCCTTACAGGCACCTGCTGGGAATCATCGAGATGCTTCAGGCCCTCGAAAGACTTGCCCCGGGGGTATACTCGCGCCATACCCTTCTGTATGGCGTTGAGGTCAAGCTCTATTCCAACAGGATCCAAGTCTCACCGGAACTGGAGACCGAGGTGAACAACCTGTTCGCCGTCGGGGACGGCGCCGGCATTACACGGGGCTTACTTCAGGCCTCAGCCAGCGGGATCATGGCAGGTCGGTCGATTGCCAAGAGGCTGGGAGAATAGGAACAGAAGGCGGCAGACCGCTCAGAGTTATTGTGCTTGACAAGAAATGCTCGCTCCATGTTATATGGCAGCAAGCCGCGGAAATCAGACCCCCTTTGTCGTCCCAACCAGCGATAGAGAAGCCATCGCACCCATTCTGATCGGTTTGGTCCGGAAGAAGGCTTTCATTCGAAACTGACTTGGCCCCATAAAGGAGGCGCCTTAATGGATATGGAAGAGAAAATTCAGGATCTGCAAAGGCGGAACCTCGATGCAGCACTCGGCGGAGGCCCTGAGCGCATCGACGAGCAACACGCCAAAGGCAAGATGACCGCAAGGGAAAGGATCGATCACCTCCTTGACAAGGGCAGCTTTCAGGAAATCGATAAGTTTGTGGTCCATCGGTGCCAAGATTTCGGGATGGATAAAAAGAGGATGCCGGGCGACGGGGTGGTGACGGGATACGGTACCGTAAACGAAAGGCCCGTTTTCCTTTTCGCACAGGATTTCACGGTATTCGGCGGATCCTTGAGTGAGACCGTGGCCCAGAAGATCTGCAAGGTGATGGACCTGGCCCTCAAGAACGGGGTTCCCATGATAGGGCTCAATGATTCGGGCGGGGCAAGGATCCAGGAGGGGGTGGTGAGCCTCGGCGGCTACGGGGAAATCTTTAAGAGAAACGTCCGGTCTTCCGGGGCCATTCCTCAGATATCGGTTATCATGGGGCCCTGCGCGGGAGGGGCGGTCTATTCGCCGGCCCTGACAGACCTGGTGATCATGGTCAAGCGGACGAGCAATATGTTCATTACCGGTCCACAGGTCATTAAAGCGGTGACCTCCGAGGACGTAACACCCGAGGAGCTGGGGGGATCCATGACCCATAACACCAAGAGCGGGGTGGCCCACTTTGCCGAGGATTCGGACCAGGCGGCCCTGGGCAGGGTCAAGGAGCTTCTGGGTTTTTTTCCGCAGAATTACCGGGAAAAGCCTCCCAGGGTGACGCCGACAGATGATCCGGACCGGAGAGAGCCGTCGCTCAACAAGACGGTGCCCACCAATCCCAGGCTCCCCTATGACATGAAGGAGATCATTCGCACCGTCTTGGACGACAAGGCCTTCTTGGAGGTCCAAACCCACTTTGCAATGAACATGATCGTCGGATTCGGCCGGTTGAACGGCTTTGCGGTAGGCATCATAGCCAATCAGCCCAGGGTCCTGGCAGGTTGCCTCGACATCAACGCATCGGTCA
>JAZDGZ010000031.1:0-6647 GCA_043806375.1 Pseudomonadota bacterium
AACCCATAAGACCCGCGAAATCTTCGATCACCAGGTACTGGAATGCGGCGCCGGCAAGGAGAATCAAACCTATACAGGCCAAAAGGAGTTTCAGAGATCTCGATTTTTTCGGCGGGGCCTTCTTCTCCGACAAAGTTTGATCTCCCGTTGTCTTTGACCCCTTGGGCTTGAGATCTGCTTTCTGAGCGGTCATTTTCCCCGGCGTGATCGTCTTTATCTTAGGGGAAGAGAGTTCCGCCGTTTTTGGCTTTGCTGCGGGGCGCTGTGTTTGCAGCTCTGCCGTTTTTGGCTTTGCTGCGGGGGACTGTGTTTGCAGCTCTGCACTCTTCATCGTGCCGGTTTGCTTGTCAACGCCCCTTTCTTTCGGAGCGACTGGAGGTCTTTTCAGCCTCTGACTTTGAGTCGCGGGTTTGGAAACAACCTCTCTTGTTTGCTGACCTGCGGGCGCGGGGGTGGCCTTTCGCGGTATGGCCTGGGATGACTTGGCACCCCCCGCAACCGCTCCCTTCTTGGGTACGGCTTTTCCCTTTTCCGACCTCTTCTGTTCGGCAACGAGTTCTTCCCGAAAGATCGTATCAAACATCTGGACGTCCTCTGGGAGGGCTTCCTTGTCAGTCTTCACTTTTTTTTCTTTGTCATTCATATCCAGATCCTCTGGTCCAGAGGGCCGTCGCCCAAGAGGATGATTTGCCAAAGTCTATATATGCTATACGGCGCGGATCTGCAAGACCTTCAAGGTCTCCCGCTCAGATTTTTATTATACCTTTTTTGATTCCATTCGTCACGTCTTACTCTGTCAAGGCTACCCTTTCCGCCCTATTTTGTATATAAAGGGTTGCAGTGGTGCCCGTGGCGGTAAAAAAAATAGTTTATCTCCTCCGAGTCAGAGTGTCCTCATGTCTCTAAAAGATCGTATTCAGAGTATTCAATCCCATCTTCCCGAGGCGATGTTAAGGGATAGAGAGACCCTTTCCAAGAGGCTGAATAAGATTCATCAAGGCCCTCGAGCGGGCAAAGGCCTCCTTCGGCAAATCGGGGCGCTTGAAAAAAGCCTCCAAGCCTCTATCTCTGAGAAAGAAACGCGTCTGGAGCGAAGACCTCACGTCACCTACCCGGAAAACCTTCCCATCACCCGAAAACGGGCCGAGATCATTCATGCGATCCAGGGCAACCAGGTGGTCATCATCTCGGGAGAGACGGGGTGCGGCAAGAGCACGCAGATCCCCAAGATGTGCCTGGAGGCAGGAAGAGGCATTATCGGAAAGATCGGGTGCACACAACCCAGGCGGATAGCCGCCACCAGCATTGCCCGGCGTATCGCGGAGGAACTGGGGGAGGATCTCGGCCGCTCGGTTGGCTACAAAATCCGTTTTCAGGAAAGAGGCGCCCGAGAGGTCTATATCAAGGTGATGACCGACGGGATGTTGCTCGCTGAGACCCAGGGCGACCCTCGACTCTACGAGTACGATACGCTCATCATCGACGAGGCGCATGAAAGGAGCCTCAACATAGACTTCCTCCTCGGGATCCTCAAGACCCTCCTTCCTGAGAGGCCGGAGTTCAGGGTCGTCATCAGCTCGGCAACCCTGGATACGGAAAAATTCGCCCGTGCCTTTGATGGCGCACCCGTGGTTCTGGCCGGGGGCAGGCTTTTTTCCGTAGAAGTGGAATATATGCCTATGGACCCGGAACTGGAGGAGGCCGGAGAGCTCACTTACGTGGATGCGGCGCTAAAAGCCATGGACGCGATCCGCGCGAACAGGGCCCCGGGGGATGTCCTGATCTTTATGCCCACGGAACAGGATATCCTCGAGACCTGCGAGCGGCTGGAGGGTCGACGATATCCTGAAACCTCCATCCTGCCGCTCTTTGCAAGGCTTCCTGCCTCAGAACAGGGAAGGATTTACGCTGTGAAGGGCCCGAAGATTGTGGTTGCCACCAATGTCGCAGAGACCTCCCTCACCATCCCCGGGATCAGGTATGTCATTGACACAGGCCTTGCCCGCATCGCCGGGTATCTGCCCAGGACAAGAACCAAGAGCCTTCCCATAAGCCCCATCTCCCAAAGCAGCGCAGAACAACGAAAGGGGCGCTCCGGCCGGGTCCGGAGCGGCATCTGTATCAGACTTTACTCGGAAGAGTCTTTTGCGTCGAGACCCGCCTTTACACCGCCGGAAATCCTGCGCTCCAACCTGGCTGAAGTGATCCTGCGCATGATCAATTTGAGCCTGGGGGATCCTGCCTCTTTCCCCTTTTTGGATCGGCCTACCCTGAGAAGCATCAAGGACGGCTACGATCTCCTGGCGGAGTTGGGAGCCATTGGAAAAGAGGGAAAAGAAAATCTCCTTACCGAAAAAGGCAAGGTGATGGCGCGCATGCCCCTGGACCCAAGGATCTCCCGAATGATGATCGAGGCCGCCGAAGAGGGGTGCGCGGAGGAGGTGGCCGTCATCGCCTCCGCCCTCAGCATCCAAGACCCCCGGGAAAGACCGTCCGAAAAGGCCGCCCTCGCAGATCAGATGCACGCGCCCTTCAAGGACCCGGGTTCCGACTTCATCACCCTCCTCAACATCTGGAACCGCTATCACCGTGAATGGGAGGCCCTCAAGACCCAAAGCAAGATGAGAAAATTCTGCCGAGCCCATTTCCTCTCCTTTTCTCGAATGCGGGAATGGGTCTATACCCATGAGCAGATCACCGCCATACTGAAAGAGCAAAAGATCCCTTTCAGAACCAGGGATGCCAAGGCAACGGCTGAACCCCTTTACGCAAAGATTCATCGCTCCATCCTGAGCGGCTTTCTGTCCAACATCGCCGAAAAAAAGGATAAGAACATGTATCAGGCCGCCAGGGGCAGGGAGGTGATGGTCTTTCCGGGATCCACCCTTTTCAACAAGAACGCCCCGTGGATCGTGGCCGCGGAGATGGTGAAGACATCCCGTCTCTTTGCGAGAACCGCAGCCAAAATCGACAGTGCATGGCTGGAGGTTCTGGGAGGCGATCTGTGCCGGTCCACCTACTCCGAACCCCATTGGGTCAAAGAGCGGGGTGAAGTCCGGGCCTTTGAGACCGTCACCCTCTATGGGCTTGCGATCGTTCCTCGAAGGCCGGCCTCCTACGGCCTCATCAACCCGGATGAAGCCCACCGGATCTTCATCCAGTCCGCCCTGGTGGAAGGGGATGTGGATGAGCCCCTGCCCTTTCTCACCCATAACCTCGAACTGATCAAGAGACTCTCTGCCATGGAAGATAAGCTCAGGCGCAGGGACATCCTGGTCGGTGAGGCCGTGGTGGCCGACTTCTATTCCAGCAGACTGGATGGGGTCCATGATCTGCGCACCCTGAAGAGGCTGATCAAGGAAAAGGGGACCGATGAGTTCCTGAGGTTGAGCGAAGAAGATCTCCTCATGTCAGCCCCCGATCAGGGAGAGCTTGCCCGCTATCCTGATGAGATTGCCGTCGGCAAGGCCTTTTTCAAGACCTCTTACCGGTTTGCACCCGGCAAGGAGGACGATGGCGTTACCGTCCAAATCCCCTCCGGGCTTGCATCAGGGATTGAGGCTGAACGGCTGGATTGGGGGATCCCCGGACACTTGGGCGAAAAGGTGAGGGCCCTGATCAAGGGATTACCCAAGCGCTACAGAAGGCCGTTGGTTCCGGTCCCCGAGACCGTGGATCTTATCATGAAAGAGATGGAACAGGACGGACGGCCTCTGCTGACCGCGCTCGCTCATTTTATTTACCACAGATTTGGAGTCGATATTCCCGCCTCTGTCTGGAATGAAGTGGAAATCCCCGAGCACCTGAAGATAAGGCTTTCCCTCATCGATCAAAGGGGTCGGGAGATCCGGGCTGCCAGGGACCCTCACATCCTGAGGCAGGTCCAGTCCCTCCCCTCTTCAGAAACGAGGTCTGCTGCATGGAAAAAGGCCATGGAAAAATGGGAAAGAAGGGGCGTCACCGATTGGGACTTCGGCACCCTGCCCGAAAGCATCCCGCTGGGCGCCCACCTTGCCGCCTACCCCGGACTTGAACCCGGCGAAGAGGGGGTGAATATCCGCCTCTTCAAGTCCCAAGACCAGGCCCTGGCATCCCACGTCAAGGGCGTAAGGGCCCTCTTGTCCGGTCATCTTGCAAAAGACCTCAAGTTCCTGAAGAGGAGCATGGGCCTTTCAAAAGAGTCGGGCACCGGCGCAATCCACTTCGGCGGTAGGGCCGCTGTTGAAGAGGCCTTGTATGAGGCCCTTCTGAAAAGCCTATTCCAGGTAGACCTCCGATCCGAGGAGGCGTTCAACGCCCGTGCTGAATTATTGCACGCCACGATGATCGAGGAAGGCCAAAGGCTTCGAGATCAGAGCGAAAAAATCATCGATGCCTATGACCAGACCAGTTTCACCCTTCATGAGATTGAGAGAGCGAGTCCATCCAAAAAAACGGCCATGACCCTCTGCGCCCTTATTCAAAAGGAGATGGAAGACCTGGTGCCGGCGGATTTCCTGGACCTCTACCCCGTGGACCGCCTCGTTCATATTCCGCGTTATCTGAAGGCCATGCAGATCAGGGGGGAGAGGGGTGCCCACGATCCTGAAAAGGACGGAAAAAAGATGGCCCAGGCCGAGGGATTCCTGGATGCCCTGAGGGAGATGAAGCATGGATTGTCCGACCACGCCTCGGCCGAGAAGAGAGAGGCCGTGGAGACATACCAATGGATGATCGAGGAGTTCAAGATATCCCTCTTTGCCCAGGAGCTGAAAACCCTTTTCCCTATTTCCAGGAAACGGTTGGAAGAAAAGAAAAAGGAAATCGAAAGGATGGTTTGAACGGGCGTCTATTGGTTTTCGGGGGTCAAGACTGATGGTCTCGTAAAAAGTCGGAAATGACCATTTTTCGTCATTCCGGCCCCCGCCCCGCGGGGCGGGGATAAACTCCAGCCGGAATCCAGTGCATTCAAGCGGTTATTAAACCTCTGGACTCCGGTTTTCACCGGAGTGACGACTTTTTACGAGTTCATCACAGTTTCATCACAAGAAACTGTTTTCCAGATTTTGTGCCACTGTGACGATGATAAACCGCTCAGCTGTTTTGGTGCTTATGTCCGTGTGCAGGCTTATGGGAGCAACTCCGGATATTTCCTCTATGATCTCCCTGATCATCTCCTGGGCATTTTCCAGAAGCTTGGTTCTCACCTGCTTGATAAGCTGTATCCCCTCAGCATCCTTTGCCAGATGAATCTCAGCAGGCGTCAGCACGCCTCTCAGGCGGATCACCACGATGTCTTGGATAATAAATGTTTTGGCTTCCACCGGTCCCCGTCCCATGTGCTCTTTTTCGAACGAGATCATCGCATTGCTGATTTCCGCCTCAACCTGCCCCTTGGTCATGTTATGGAACTTCCTGCTTTTCCTCTTTTCCACGGTGACATTCCTCCGCCCTTGCATCATTTTCGAGCCCTCTATTGGAACCCCCAGGGAAATCCCCAAGATCGTCCAAAACTTGGACAGCGTACACCTCATAGAAAAAATCAGGATCAGCCGCTCCCTCAAGGCATAATCGGACGAGCTCTTTCTTGCGCGAAGAACGTACTACCACGCCAATCACTTTGCAAGCGCATACTTATCCCTTCCAATCCCTGACAGGTCGCAAAGAAAGAGGCTTTCCTCGATAGAGCTAATTTGTTGTCTATTGAGCTTTAGAGATGATCTCTACGGACCCTTTCGTTCCATCAACGCGTATGATATCACCGTCGTTGATGACTTCGGTTGCACGGAATGTTCCTACCACGGTTGGAATGCCGTATTCCCTGGCAATAGCAGCAGCAGGGACGAGTATGCCCCCGGTTTCGGTAACCAACCCCGAGAGGCTTGGAAAAATGGTTACTAGATCTGGTGATAGACAGGGGCATACCAAGATGGTCCTGCCGTTTACGGCCTTGAAGTTCTCAAGCCCTCTGACAACGGTAGCCCGTCCTTCTGCGATGCCGGATGAGACAGGTTGCCCATTTATGATGATCCTCTCCGCCCGTTTTTTCTCACCGCCCAAAAAACTGTAAATGCCCGTATAATTCTCTGGAGTGATTTCCATTAGTTCTTTCCTAATAGATTCCCGAACATCCAGGTCCTCAATAAAGTCGGCAATAGCCTTTTGGTCGATCTTTGAATGGGTCCGAGCCAATGCTTTCAGAGCTTCATAGGGCTCTGGATAACCTTCGCGCCGTAAAATGGTCTGTATCGCCTCAGCAATGACTGCCCAGTTACTCCGCAGATCGGATCGAATCACCTCCTCATGCAAGATCAATTTGTCAAACCCTCTCAGCAAAGACTTCCACGCAATGAGCGAATGGGCGATCGGTACGCCGATGTTCCTTATTGCCGTGGAGTCCGTTAGGTCTCTTTGTAACCGTGAGATGGGGAGTTTCGCTGAAAGATGCTCGAAAATGGCGTTGGCGAGACCCAGGTTGCCTTCGGAATTTTCAAAATCGATGGGATTGATCTTGTGCGGCATTGTGGAAGAGCCAACCTCGTCATCCTTGATCTTTTGCTTGAAATAATCCATTGAAATATAGGACCACATATCCCTATTTAAGTCGATCAGTATGGTGTTGATCCTTTTCAGGCCATCAAAAAATGCGGCCAAGTTGTCATAGTGGT